>NZ_QEWR01000005.1 GCF_003121925.1 Ignatzschineria indica
GAGTATCGATAGGGTAATGATCGTTGTCGGTGATAGAAGATCATTATCTGCCGGCGCGTAGTTTTTAGGAAGAGCGCGATAGTAAGATCCGGCAGCGTTCAGTCTCTGTTGTTTGATTGCTTCAAGCAATAAGAGAAGCTGTTGAATGACGGGAGGGAATGATTTCGCTCTTTTCATAACTGCATGCCCAGAAGTCGGCATCCTTGATGCCGAGAATGAGTATCGATAGGGCAATGATCGTTGCCGGTGATAGAAGATCATCATCTGCCGGCACGTAGTTTTTAGGAAGAGCGCGGTAGTAAGATCCGGCAGCGTTCAGTCTCTGTTGTTTGATTTGTATAAATAGTAGGAATATTAGTAGGGAAGATAGCTGTTGTTAAATAGTCGTGATTAAATAAGAGCTTCAATAGAAGCTCATAAGCTGTTTCAAGAGAGTGTAAATGGCAATCAATTGAGTAGTAAGTAGTTGAGTAACGGATTACAATTTTAGTCGTGAGAAGTTAGTCGTTAAGTAGATCAGTAAGTAGGTCAATAAGTAGATCAATAAGGGCATATTCAGTTATGGGAAATATTCGTAAAGCAGCGGCTGTAGGCCAAAGTGTATGGTTTGATAATATTGAGCGTAAGATGTTAGGTCACGATGGTGAGCTTGCAAGAATGATCAAAAAGGAGGGATTACTAGGGGTGACCTCTAATCCTGCCATTTTTGAAAAAGCAATTGCCGGCGGTGAAGCCTATCTTCCAACGATCCAAGATCCTGCTAATCATGAGCTTTCAGCACGTGAGCTCTTCTTTAAATTAGCGATCGAGGATATCCAATCCGCTTGTGATCTTTTTCTCCCAACCTATGAAGAGACGCGCTATAGAGATGGCTATGTTAGCTTAGAAGTTTCTCCTGACCTTGCAAATGATGCTAATGGCACAATTATTGAAGCAAAAGCGCTTTGGGAAGAGATCGATCGCCCTAACTTAATGATTAAAGTACCGGCAACTAAAGCAGGTCTCATTGCGATTGAGGCACTTATTGCCGAAGGGATCAACGTCAATGTAACCTTGATCTTCTCTGTTAAACGGTATAGTGAAGTTTTAGAAGCTTTCCTTAAAGGTTTAGAAGCACGAGTGAAAGTAGGGCTTCCTATTTTGCAAATCGCCTCTGTTGCGAGTTTTTTTATCTCCAGAATTGATGCAGTAATCGATAGTCAGATCGCGACTACAGCACCCCATCTTAAAGGGCATATTGCGATTGATAATGCGAAGATGGCTTATCAACACTTCTTAACAGAGATGACGCATGAACGTGTTAAATCACTCTTAAAAGCGGGAATGCAACCTCAGCGATTGCTCTGGGCTTCAACAGGAGTGAAAGATCCGAGTTATCAAGAGACAATGTATGTGCATCATCTGATGGGAAAAGAGACGGTCAATACGATGCCGCCTAAGACCTATAATGCATTTTTAGAAGAGAGTGTGACACCTTATCCGCAGCTTGAGAGTGATCTTGAGATGGCAAAAATTCGCTTAGCTGAATTGAAAGATTTCGATATCGATCTTGAAGAGATCTGCCAATCGCTTGAAACTGCTGGTGTTGAACAGTTTGTGACAGCTTTTGATTCACTTCTCTCAACCATTGAGAAGCAGCGCCTCTAAATGGTGCCGTAATCGGATGTTAATCGGATTCTAATCTCATTCTAATCTTATTCTGATCGGGTTTTGATAAGATGAGTTTTGATAAGATAATAAGCGCTAAACGGGGTGGGTTCTCACTCTACCGGGTAAAGTGAGGATGTAATATTGAAAGAAATCGAGTAGACTCATAGAGTTTGTTGATTTCTTGATGATTTTTTGGAAAGTAGGACAGTATGAAGATAGAACTCTCTCAGCCTTTTTTTAAAGAGCGAATTACCATCATGGGGATTGGTCTCATTGGTGGTTCACTTGCACGCGCGTTAAAGCGTAGTAACTCTGTCGGTAAGATTATTGCTTATGATCGCGATGAAGCAGCATTACAGCGTGCTTATGAGTTAGGGGTTGCAGATGAGATCTATACTGATCCTGTTGAAGCGACAAAAGATGCCGATATTATTATCCTCGCAACGCCGATTACAGCGATGGGGAAGATCATGAAGGAGATTACGCCTCATCTTAAAGAGAGTGCGGTTGTGAGCGATGTCGGCTCAACAAAAGGATCGGTATTAGCGAGTATCGAGGCGGAACTCGGTTATCTTCCAGAACGATTTGTACCAGCGCATCCTATTGCCGGTACAGAGAAGCATGGTGTTGAGAACTCTTTCGATTCCCTCTTTGATAATCGCCGGACATTGGTGATTCCCCATTTAGAGAATAGTCACGATGCTGTTAGAACAATTCATGATATGTGGAAAGCAGCGGGATCGATGACGGAAGAGATGGGCGTTAAGCATCATGATCAGGTTTTAGCCGCAACCTCTCATATTCCGCATCTATTAGCTTATGCAACGGTCGATACCTTAGCGAATCTTGATGATCGTGCCGAGATCTTCCGATTTGCTGCGGGGGGATTTAGAGATTTTACTCGTATCTCAGCATCAGATCCCGATCTTTGGGCAGATATCTGTCTGCAAAATAGAGAATCGATTTTAGAAGTCTTAGTTGCTTATCAGAAGAAGATCGATGCTCTACGCCATGCATTAGAAGATGAAGATCGTGAACTATTGCGTAAGGTCTTTGCTCGCGCTAAACATGCTCGGGATAATTTCTACAAAGAGCCGTAGATACGGCATCGAAGATGCCAGATTGAAGATGCCAACCTGCGGGCGCGTGCAGTCTTAATAAGAGCGAGATCGTTCTCTCCCGCCGTTCTACAGACTCTCTTATTGCTTGAAGCAATTAAACATCAGAGGCTGAACGCTGCCGGATCTCACTATCGCGTACTTCCATCAATTTCGCGCCGGCACATATTGTTTAAAAGCTGTTTAAGAGCTGTTTAAATTGCGTTTAATTATTTTTCGGTATTGAGAAATGCCAGTTGGCGGGCATGCAGTGGTGAAAAGAATAAAATGGTTGGCTCCCGCCGTTCTAAAAACCTTCTTAAGAATCATTGATTGAAACAAAAAGGCTGAACGCTGCCGGATCTTACTATTGCGTACTTCCATTAATTTCGCGCCGGCAGAGGGCGATCTTCTATCGCTGAAAACATTATCTGATTTCATTGATGACAACAAAAGAGATTACTGAGTTGCCGGAGATCGCTACTGCATGCTGTCAGAAATCGTATGCCGGCAGATGATGATCTTCTGTCATCGGTAACAATTATTACCCTATCGATACTCATTCGTGGCATCAAAGATGCCAACCTGCGGGCATGCATTCGTAATAAGAGCGAGATGGTTCTCTCCCGCCGTTCAACAGATTCTCTTATAGATTGAATCAATTAAAAATAGAAGCTGATGAATTGCCGGAGACCACCACCGCATGTTTCTATGAATCGCATGCCGGCAAGTTGCGGTCTCAATTATTCGATTATCAGAAAACTTTCTCGGCATCAAAGATGCCAACCTGCGGGCATGCATTCGTAATAAGAGCGAGATCGTTCTCTCCCGCCGTTCAACAGATTTTCTTATTGCTTGAAATAATCAAACAACAGAGGCCGAACGCTACCGGATTTCACTATCGCATACTTCCATCAATTTCGCGCCGGCAGAGGGCGATCTTCAATCGCCGGAAATTATATTTACTACTAAATACTTCTATAAAGCTCGTGTTGGCAAGTTGGCAATCTCTACTCATCATTCTCTTTAGGCGTTACAGGTGCGCCATACTCTTGTAGGAAGGCAGCGTAACTATATTCACCGAAGGGAAGTAGAGCATTGCGTTCGATTTTCGATTTCTTCTTCTCAATTTCAGCAGCTTCGATCTCCTCTCTTAAGGCCTCTTTAATCTCTTCAGCCTCCTCATTATGCATCGCTTCAATAACGGCATCCTCATCGATACGTGGGTCTAAAGTTGCTGCCGCAATAGGGGAGAGATGTCCATCGGGGAGAATAACGTGGGGAAGGGAATCTTCCACATCGGTTTTGAGACGACGACTCGCCTTGAGAAGATTCATCCAGATGATAGCAATCGCTATAGCAAGGGTAAAGAGATAGAGTCCTCTCGCATCATAACGTTCCATCAGATAGCCCGAGATCAAAGGACCGATAGCAGCGCCAACGCCAAAAAGCATCAACAAAATAGCACTCAGAGAGACCCGCTTATCCTCATCAATATTATCATTGGCAATCGCAACGGAGAGAGGATAGAGGGTAAATTGTAGAGCGATAGCAAAGAAGCTAATAAGACCGATATAGAGATTAGTGATCCAAGGGAGATTGATCAAAATCGAGAGCGTTAAAAGTAGAATCGCCACAATTGTGATCAGAAGAAGACGATTCATCCGGTCAGAGAGAAGCCCTAATGGCCACTGAATAATGAGTGATGAGGCAATAGCGATTGCCATATAACTTCCTGCCTCTTGAGTATTGAGCCCTAAACGTGTTGCAAAAATGGGCCCTAAACCATAGAAAGAACCCACCATCATGCCGGCAAAGAGCGTGATAATCAGCACTTGTGGCAGTGTCTTTATAAAGTACCCTATATTGAGTGGCGCCGCTTTTAGTGGTGTTGGGTGAATAGCACGCGTGACTGCAAGCGGAACAAGACAGAGTGAAAAGAACATCGAAACGATCATTAAAATACGAATATCGATCGGTTCAATCACTGTGAGCGCAACTTGCCCAAGAAGAACCCCTAAGGAGCTGACCGCCATATAGATCCCAAAGACGATTCCTCTCTGTGTCGGTTCTGCCTGATCATTGAGCCAACTCTCAATCACCATATATTGCACCATCATCATCAGCCCCATAATAAAACGGGCAGCGAGCCAAAACTCAATATAATCGAGTAGACCAATAAGAATAACCGTTGCCGCCGTCACACCAGCACTAGCAACATAACTACGGATATGCCCCACACGTGCAATCAGTTTATGCCCCAATTTTGCACCAATGACTAAGCCGGCATAGTAGGCTGAGGTGAGGCTACTGATTAAGATATCGGTGATGCCACGCGCTTCAAGATCGAGTGCTAAATAGGTCGTCAATAGACCATTTGCAAAGAGCATGAAGAGTGTTGCGAGATAGAGAGAAGAGAATGTGGTAATTGTCCGCATAAATTTTAGCTCTATAGAAGGAAGACCCATGATAGGGATTCATGATTGTTGATTATTAATTGAGCACTTATAAGGATGTTTCTACTTGAAAAAGGCTCATTCGATAGAAATAGGAGTAACTTCAAGCCCCTATATCATAACGCATCATCGATAAATGTAAAAAAAGAGCGCATATCTTGGCTGAATCTTAATCAGTTATTAGGTGCAATTGAAAATAGTTATCATTGCCATTGACAATGTGAAATAGAATGATAATAATTCTTATTAGTGAAAAGATAACACTCGCTGATAGTAATCATAATGATAATGATTAACATCATATAATGATCTAGAGGATTTAAGAGCTCAATCGTCTTTTCACACAAAATTTTATGAAATTTATGATTAGGTTTAGTGGTTTTATTCTGTTTTATCTTATGAATTAATAAGGAATTGGTATTCATGCGTCGAAATATACTCTCCCAACGGTTGCGCCTTGCACTTGTGATGGCGGCAACCTCAACACTTCTATGGACAGCGCAAGCTGATGAAATCCCTCTTGAACAGAGCAAGGTCGATCAGTCGGAGTTAGCTAATGCAGTAGATCTAGGCTCTCTTGTTGTCACAGCTTCAGGTTTTGCGCAAGAAGTTAAAGATGCACCGGCATCGATCTCTGTGATTGGTCAGGAGAGTATTAATGAAAAACCCTTTACCAATATTGGTGATGTATTAAGAGACATTGAAGGGGTGAATGTCACGCGCGGTGGCAAAACGGGTGGGGTTGACATTGGTATTCGAGGATTAGAGAGTAAATATACCTTGATGATGATCGATGGGCAGCGCCTGAGTCAAAATACATCGGGAGCACGTCCAAATGGGTTTGGGGATGTGGATTCAGCCTTTATCCCTCCAAGCTCGGCTATTGAGCGTATCGAAGTAGTGAGAGGCCCGATGTCGACGCTCTACGGTTCTGATGCCCTAGGTGGTGTTGTGAATGTAATCACCAAGAAAGTTCCCGATAAATGGGGCGGACAGGTCAGTGTTGCGATAGAAGAGCCCACAGATAGTCAATATCCTGGTGGTAATACAACCTCTTTCTATCTTGGTGGACCGATTAAGACCGATCTTTTAGGCTTAGCCTTAATGGGGAGTTTTCAGACACAACGTAATGCCAAAGGGACTTATCAGTCTGCGAAAGATGAATATACGCCTCTCTATAAATTAGGGGGCTTTGGGGAACGTCGTAATTTCAATTATGGCGCGCGTTTAAGTTTTACACCGGAGAATCAAGAGTTTGTCCTCAGTTACGATCGTGGGGTACAGCGTTACGATAATAGTGAAGGGCAGTTAGGAACGCTCCATAAAGATGTAAAACCTGGGAAAGCGGGGGGAGGATACTCTGACCATCTTCGCTTTACACGAGACCGAGTTGGTCTTACTCATAGAATCGATTTAGATGCTGTAGTTGTGGAATCAGGGCTCCTTTGGGATCAAACGAAAACACTCGGGCGCCTAAATCCTATTTCGAAACCAGCAAAACCTCATGATGGTTTACCGCGCGATATTAAATATAGCAATATTATCTTCGATAACAAATGGATGTTCGCTTTAGGAGATCACTTTATCAGTGCAGGGATGCAGTATCGTCATCAAGCATTGAAAGACAACCTAGTTGAATCACCTTTAGATGTTAAGCAGTATCAATGGGCGCTCTTTGCGGAAGATGAGTGGATGATTAATGATGACCTGATTGCCACTTTTGGTCTTCGTTATGATAAGAATGAGGATTTTGGTAGCCATTTTAGTCCTCGTGCTTATCTTGTCTGGAATATTGATGACAATTGGCAGGTTAAGGGAGGTGTTAGCCGTGCCTTTAGAGCGCCTGATCTTCAGCAAATGCATGATGATGTTGTTATGGTTACAGGGCAAGGAACAGCCCCTATTTTAGGGAATCCAGAATTAAAACCTGAAACCTCAACCTCCGCAGAGCTCGGTTTTTCTTATACTAATTTAGATGACTTTAACTTTAATGCGACAGCCTTTTATACGCGATTTAAGGATAAGATCGATACAGTAGAGATCTGTAAAAATGATAACAGTGCTCGTTGCAAGAAGTTAAATAATGATTGGCCAGATGCGAGTAAAATTAGTCAATATCAAAATTTGGATGACGCCAAGTTGTATGGTGTTGAACTAGGTTCACGTTATCAAGTATTAGAAAACTTAGCTTTAAGTGCAAACTACACCTATACCCAGAGCCGTTATCGTGATGATGCCGGACGTCGTATTCCTTTTAGCAAAACACCCCGTCATATGGTCAATTTAAAAGGGGATTGGAAGATTGCACCAGAATGGAGTCTTTGGGCAGAGGCCTCTTTCCGTGCTAAAGAGTATCGAGGCTTAGAGATGGGGCATGGCGTTGATGAAAAAGGTAAAGCGACAACCTTTGCGCTTGATAAGAAGCTCTACTATCGCTCTTATGCACTCGTCAATGTTGGTGCAAGTTATAAACCTGCACGAGACCTCTCTATTAACTTTGGTGTTAATAATCTTTTCAACAAAAACTTTATCGATTATCAAGCTCCAGAAGTTTATGGGGCGCGTGGAAAAGGCTATCAGAACCGCTACGCTCGTGTAGAAGAGGGACGCAAACTCTGGTTAAAACTTAACTATGAGTTTTAGAGAATCTATAAAAGATTTTCGAAGATCTATCGGCACTGGTTTTTATCAGTGCCGCTATTGAGGCCAATCTTACTGCTTTTTATAAGATTGGCACTCAAATAGCCCTTTAAGCATTTTGTAATCGTTTTTGGCTAATGCTGATGCTAATGGCTAATAGCTAATACTTTAAGGCACTACTTTTTAACCACTTTAATCGTTACACTGAATGAGGCGCTGATCGCGATCTTACAGGTGGTGAAACGATTGATTCAATGACAAAAGTTAACATGATCAATAATGGCAATAAGATAACATTAATTGTAGCACTGCTCTGCGTCAGCTTGGTTCACGCAGGTGTCTATATGGGTTTAACTGCTGCTGGTAGTTCCCAACAGATTGTGATGCAAGAGGGTGATGCCTCAATGTTGACGATGCATAATGTGCAACTGGCGGGCATTATTGATGAAGCGGAAGGGAATGCGGAAGATTCTGCGGTTGAGGCGGAAGCTGTTGAATCTGAAGTTGTTGAAGAGGTGATCGAAGAGGTGAACAATGAGGCAACTCCTGAGCCGGAGGTGATTCCAGAGCCAGAAGTGGTTCCAGAACCAAAGGTCGAGCCTGAACCGGTTGTTACGCCAGAGCCCATTAAGGAGGCGCCACCTGTCATTGCAACGAATGAGCGATCTGAAACAAAAGCGGCAAAAGTAGTAGAGAATCGTCCCAAGCAGGCCCCTAAAAAAGCGGCACCCAAAGCGGTGAAAAAGCCTCAAAAAGCAGCTGAGAGTGTGCGGAGCGTTCAGAGTGCAAAAGCGGTCTATAGTGAGAGTGAAGTCAATGTCTTGAGTAAGCCGACGCCCAACTATCCTCGTGCAGCAAGACAGCGTAAGATGCAGGGGCAGGTTGATCTTATTGTTTCGATCAATAGTGATGGTGCTGCACAAAATGTTCGTGTTGCACGCTCATCGGGCCATGATCTTCTAGATAAAGCAGCTGTTAAAGCAGCGCAAGGAATTCGTTTAAAGCCTTATCGAATCAATGGAGTGGCAACTCCGATTCAGGTAAAAATTCAATATCTCTTTAAGATGTAACTCACTATGATTGAGTCTTAAACTTAAAAGGATGAAAGGTTGGGGAAAGCTCCCTATAATAAGTAACAAAATGAAGCAGTAGAGTTTAACAATAGATAGGTAGATAGCGTAGGATGCGAAGATCAGTGGCATTGCCGTTCCTACGGATCGATTATTAGATCAGATTTTATCGATGACAGTTTTATCGATGACATTAAGACAGAAAGGAAAAAAATGGAACCTGTGGTAGAAAATTTAGGATTTATCAGCTTTATCGAGCAGGGAGATCTTGTGACAAAGACGCTCTTTGTCATCCTTATTATTATGTCGATTCTCTCTTGGTTGGTGATCTTTTTAAAGTTCTTTCAAGGGATTGTTGATCGTATTAAGGGTAAGAAATTTATGTTCGATTTTTGGCATGCTAAGACACTTAATGAAGCTGCTAAATTGATCTCTTCTAAACCTTCAACACCACAAGAGCTCCTTGCAAAAGAGGGGTTCCAAGCGCTACATCGTTATCAAACAGGGCTTGATAATATTCAGAGCAATAGTAGCCGCAAGGAGTATATCACCTCTATTTTGCGCGTAACGCTCGATAAGATTCAGCTCACTATTGAAAATGGTGTTACGATTTTGGCAACTATCGCCGCAACTGCACCGTTTGTCGGACTTTTCGGAACCGTTTGGGGGATCTATCACGCCTTAATTGAGATCGGCTCAACAGGCGCAGGTACGATCGATAAAGTTGCAGGCCCTGTTGGGGAAGCATTGATTATGACAGGTCTTGGTTTAGCGGTTGCGATTCCGGCAGTTATGGCGCACAGTTGGTTAGTTCGTCGTAATCGCCTACAGATGGGAAATCTCGACTCTTTTGCTTTTGAATTATTATCGATATTAGATCGCTCACCACAGCAGAAATCTAAAACGGCTCAAGAGACGGCAACATCACCGAATAGTGAAGTGTAGGGGGAGATATGTCATTTGGACGTTTACGCGATAAGGGATATGAATCGAGAGCCGAGATCAACATGGTTCCCCTTATCGATATTATGTTGGTACTTTTGGTGATCTTTATCTTAACGGCGCCACTTGTGACGCAATCGGTCAAATTGAAACTACCTGAAGCGGTCGATCTAAAAGAGGAAGTTGTTGTTCAAGATCCAGAAAAACCGGTCTTAATTGCGATCAATGCTGATAATGAGCTCTTTATCAATGATGAAGCGATCGATTTTGATGCAGCGCTTTTACGCTTAACGGCGATTAAAGAGGGAAGTGAGAAAGCCCCGATGATTCAGTTACATATTGATTCATCCGTTCCTTACCAAGAGGTTGCAAAAATTGTGACGATTTTAAGTAAGGTAGGATTAGCAAATATCGGTTTTGTTTCTCTACCAGAAGAAGGCAGTGCGCAACCATAATCAACCGCATGCCGGCAGAGGGCGATCTTTTATCGCCCGGAAATATTATCTTATTTGAGTGATCACAAAAAAGCTGATGAGTTACCGGAGATCACTACTGCATGTTTCTACGAATCGCATGCCGGCAAGTAGGCGATCTTAATCACCGGCAAATATCGTTCCATTCTGATCCATATCGATACTATTTCTCGGCATCAAAGATGCCGACCTACGAGCATGCAGTTGTGAAAAGAGCGAAATGGTTCTCTCCCGCGGCTCAACAGATTCTCTTATGGATTGAATCAATTAAACAAAAGAGGCTGACCGCTGCCGGATCTTACTATCGCGCTTTTCCATTAATCATGCGCCGGCATCGGGCATCAAAGATGCCGACCTGCGGGCATGCAGTAGTGATAAGAGCGAGATGGTTCTCTCCCGCAGCTCAACAGATTCTCTTATGGATTGAATCAATTAAACCAAAGAGGCTGAACACTGCCGGATCTTACTATCGCGCTCTTCCATTAATCATGCGCCGGCATCGGGCATCAAAGATGCCAGCCTGCGGGCATGCAGTTGTGAAAAGAGCGAGATACTTCTCTCCCGCGGCTCAACAGATTCCCTTATGGATTGAGTTAGTTAGTAACAGAGGCTAAACACTGCCGGATTTTACTATCGTGTATTTCCAAAAACTACGCGCTGGCAGAGGGCGATCTTTTATCGCCCGGAAACATTATCTTATTTGAATAATCACAAAAAAGCTGATGAGTTGCCGGAGATCACCACTGCATGTTTCTACAAATCGCATGCCGGCAGAGGGCGATCTTTTATCGCCCGGAAACATTATCTTATTTGAATGATCACAAAAAAACTGATGAGTTGCCGGAGATCACCTCTGCGTGCTTTTACGAATCGCGTGCCGGCAAGTAGGCGATCTCAATCATCGGCAAATATCGCTCCATTCTGATCCATATCGATACTATTTCTCGGCATCAAAGATGCCGACCTGCGGGCATGCAGTTGTGAAAAGAGCGAAATAGTTTTCTCCCGCGGCTCAACAGATTCTCTTATGGATTGAATCAATTAAACAAAAGAGGATAAACACTGCCGAACTTACCAACCCCCTGTTGCACCGCCACCGCCACTTCGACCGCCACCACCGCTTCGGCCGCCACTGCTTCTCCCACCGCCGCTACTACCGCTTGAGCCTCCTCCTCGATAACCTCCACCCATTCCATCGCCTCGGCCACCACGACCGCCTTGAATTTTAATCGGCGCACGAATAAAACCTAGCGCAAGGCCTGCAGTCTGAAAGAGTAGGAGAAGAAGTCCTATCAAGATCCCTATGGCAAGATGAAATGCGATAGAGGTAAAAAATCCGATAAAGATCGCACTAGGAAGTGAGCGGAAGAAAGCTTCCATCCAACTGATTTTTTTAACCTTTTTAGAAGAAGTATGTCTGCTTTCTCTTTTTGAGGATGGGGTAGAAGGCTCTCTGCTTGAGTATGAGTGCCTCTGATTTTGAGAGCGATAATGATCTGCCCACGTTTTAAGAGAATCTTGCTGTAGATCGCTAGAATGATTGATCGGCGAATTATGTGGATCATGACTCTCAAAGAGAACCTCTTTTTGTTTATTAGAAACACCTCTCGATCGTTGCTGTAATCGCTGTATTATCGGGAGGAGAAAGGGCGCTATGATCATTACCACCATCACAATAATGGTGAACGCTAAATCCCAATCGACGAGCTCTTCATGATTACTAGAAGCCGATAAGGGAACCTCTTTGAGCGAGGGGAGTGGTTCTCCCTCAATTTGAGCAATGATGGCATCGACGGCGAGTTCAATCCCTTCGGCAAATTTTCCGGCACGAAATGCGGGGGTAAGATATTGATTTAAGATCTGACCGGCAATAAGGTCGGGAATTGCCCCCTCAAGCCCATATCCCACCTCAATACGCATCGCTCTCTCTTGTAATGCGATGAGAAGCAGAACGCCATCATCAACCCCTTTTCGCCCAAGTTGCCATTTCTCCATAATGGTAACCCCATATTCTACAATCTCATGACCTTGAAGATCAGGGAGAATAAGAACAGCGAGTTGTGATCCTGAGTTCTTCTCAAGAGCCCATATTTTGTGATTAATCTCCGCTTTTTCAGTAGGAGAGAGGAGTCCGGCATAATCCATTACGCCATCATCTAATAGGGGAAGAGTCTTTTCTTGTTGACTCAGCCTATTTTTAAGATCGGCTGAAGATGCAGACCAGGCCGTTTGAAATGGTAGAAAAAGAATAAGTGAGAGGAAGAGCGTTAAGAGCAGATAGGTTTTTTTTATTGCTTGCCGACCTATCATTACTCCCATCTTCTCCGCTTTATATTGCTTTTTGATCTCTTCTCTTCTTCTCTTCATCATATTCCCTAATTTCGTTACAATAGCCGATTGCCACTTTGAGATTCACAATTCTCTATAAATTAAAGAGAACTGATCTACAAACTCTCTGCAATCCTCTAAAACTCCACAACCGGCGCTTGATCGATCGTTGGATCATCGACACTAAATTGTGGAATAGGCTGATAGCCGAAGATTCTTGCCACAAAGAGATAGGGAACTCGGCGAATGGTGGTGTTGTAGTTACGAATGGCGTCAATATAGCGATTTCGTGCTACAGCAATCCGATTCTCTGTTCCTTCAAGTTGAACCATCAAGTTTTGGTAGAGTTGACTCGCTTTAAGATCGGGATAATTCTCCACGAAGATGAGAAGTCGTGAGAGCTGCGTTCCTAACATCGCTTCTGCCTTCTCATAAGCGACTCTCTTTTCAGGATCTTCTAAATCAGCAGGTGAGACCGCCATCTTATTGAGAGAGGCTCGTGTTTTGGCAATATCGGTAAAGATTTGTGATTCATGTTTGGCATAACCTTTGACCGTATTGGAGAGATTGGTGATAAGGTCGGCACGGCGTTTATATTGGTTGATCACTTCAGCGGCTGCAGCTTTCTGCTCTTCATCGAGATTTTGTACACTATTGTAGTAGCCGGCAGTCATAATGCCGAGGATAATCACGATCAGCGCGATAGGGATAAAGGCCCAGTTGAGAGGACGTCGGCTTTTTAAAGTTGGCGTATGATCATTCATTTAGAGTAAAGTTCCCATTAATGTTGTATGAAAATATTGTATGAATATTAATAATCTCTAACAGATCTAGCAGATCTAAAAATTTAACAAATATTGATAATCAATCATCAATCAATCAATCATCAATCGATCATCACTATCAGTGGATAATGACATCCGTTGTTGTTTGGCTCGCTTTAATAAAGGTTGTGCGATAGCGAATAAAGAGGAAGAGCGTCAATAGAAGCGCCACAAGACTGATCGCAAAAGCGACCCAAGAGATGCTCGAAAGTCCCATTTTACTAATCACAACGGTTCCTACTAAAGCGCCGCCGCCGATCCCAATATTGAAGATGCCCGAGAAGATCGACATGGCGATATCGGTTGCATCCGGGGCGAGCTCTAATACCTTGAGCTGGAGTACTAAACCGATACAGGTCATGGAGATACCCCAAAAAAGGGAGAGGTAGAGGAGCCCATCGACAAGATGTGTACTTGGCATGATCAAGAGTAGCGAGATGGAAAGCCCTAAAATTGAGAGTGGAAGAAAGGAAAGCGGATGTTGATTATTCAGTTTACTAAAGATAATGCTCGCTAAAATACCGGCACCTCCAAAGATAAGGAGTAAGATTGTAATCTTATTCGGAGAGATCTTTGCAATGCTTTCACTAAAAGGTTCTATATAGCTATAGGCGGTAAAGTGTGCTGTGACGACAATCGCCGTTAAGATAAATATACCTACAAGTGCAGGGCGCTTAAAGAGAATTGGAAGACTCTTAGCGGAACCCGCATTTTGGCTAGGTAAGCGAGGTAAGACGATGTAGAGCACAATAAGTGTAATAAGAGCGGCAATACCGATAATTAAAAAGGTGTAGCGCCATCCTACCAACTGCCCAATAATACGCCCGAGCGGAATACCTAAAACGGTCGCAAGTGCCGTTCCTGTCGCTAAAATCCCTAAGGCTTGCGATTTTTTCCCTAAAGGCGCAACTCGAATCGCAAGTGCTGCGGTAATAGACCAGAAGACCGCATGAGAGAGAGCGACACCGACTCGCCCAACAATTAAGATGGTAAAGCTAGAGGCCATAAAGGTCACCAGATGACTGATGACAAAAACAATAAAGATAAAGGTGAGGAGCCGTTTTCGCTCAAAGTTACTTACCAGAAGCATCAAGGGGAGTGAAGCGAGCGCCACAACCCAAGCGTAGATGGTGATCATAATCCCCACCTTTTCTGCCGGTAGATCGAAGCTAGCACCAATATCGGTGAGAAGTGCAATCGGAATAAATTCTGTCGTATTGAAGACAAAGGCAGCAATGGCAAGGGCAATAACCCGAATCCAGGCGAGATTGAAGTGTTGATTCTCTCTCTGTTGCTGCTCTATCGTTACAGTCGATGGTGCTGTCATATATGAGATCTTCCCTTTATGCGTGGTTTTAAATCAGCCCTACAGATCGTCTCTGTTACTAATAGCTCTATTTTACCCCACTTCAGAGATGAGAGGTAAGAAAAGGGGGATTTAATCAGCCGATTGCGCAGCCGATTTCCTCGTTTGACTAAGGTTCAATGGCATCACTTAACTGAATCAATCGACTTATCGGTTAGGGATGATCTATTAGGGATGATTCATTAGAGATGATCCATCAATTCGTTGATCTTCGTAACACCAATCACCTCCATATCGGGGATCGGATGTTTCGGCTTATTCGCCATTGGAACAATAGCGCGTTTAAAGCCATGTTTTGCTGCCTCTTTTAGTCGCTCCTCACCATGGGGAACTGGGCGAACTTCACCGGCAAGACCGATCTCTCCAAAAACCACAAGATCGGATGGGAGAATTAGGTTACGAAAGCTCGAAAATGCGGCCGCAATCACTGCAAGGTCAGAAGCGGTTTCTGTCACCTTTACACCACCGACGGCATTGACATAGACATCCTGATCGAGCATGGCAATACCGGCATGACGATGGAGAACGGCAAGGAGCATGGTAAGTCGATTCTGCTCTAAACCTAAAGTGACGCGTCGTGGTTGACCGCCGAGAGAATCATCGACTAAAGATTGAATCTCGATCAGGAGGGGGCGCGTACCTTCTCGGGTCACCATAATGACACTTCCGGAACTTCGATCTGGTTGACGTGAGAGAAAGATTGCCGAAGGGTTGCTGATCGGGCGAAGGCCTGTCTCCGTCATGGCAAAAACACCAATCTCATGGAGAGGACCAAAACGATTTTTGTAGGAGCGCATAATACGGAAGCGAGAATCGACCTCTCCTTCAAAATAGAGAACGCAATCGACCATATGCTCTAAGACTCTCGGGCCGGCAATTGCCCCCTCTTTTGTCACGTGACCTGCTAGGAAGATCGATGTTCCTGTTCGCTTTGCAAATCGCGTAAGAAGGGCAGTACTCTCCCGCACTTGCCCCACATTACCGGGCGCAGAGTTGAGAAGTTCTGTAAAAATGGTCTGAATAGAGTCGATTACAATAACGTCAAGATCCATCGGCTCGGCAACACGAAGGATCTTCTCCACATTCGTTTCGGAGAGAAGTTGTAGTTTAGAGCCATCGAGCTGTAAGCGCTCAGCACGTAGTGCAACCTGACTCGGTGATTCCTCTCCCGTCACATAGAGAACCTTCTTCCCTTGATGGCTAAGATGGATTAAGGTTTGTAGCAAGATTGTCGATTTACCAATCCCGGGGTCGCCACCGATTAGGACAACAGATCCAAAGACTAAGCCACCTCCTAAGACGCGATCGAGTTCATTGAGACCGGTAGAAAAGCGCGTTAGCTCCTCTTTTTGTACATCTGTTAAGATCTGCACGCCTGTAGCGCCGGCGGTTCCGGAGTAGCCCGAGAGGCGCGTAGGAGTTGTTTCTACCATCATCTCTTCGATAGAGTTCCACGCTTTACAATCTAAGCATTGTCCCGCCCATTTTGGGGCAATCGCACCACAATCACGACAGACAAATTGGGTTTTAGCTCGGCTCATATACTTCTCCTTACAGATGTTAGAAACTTATCATGACCCTTATTTAGAAAGTGATGCAGGATCACGATGGAGCAGGATCAGAAGGGAGAGTTTAACATAAGCGCTTAAGTCCGATTAATCTTCTCTTATACTTTCTCTCGCATCTTTACTCATATCTTATCGGGCTATTTTCGCGATGGAACTCTCATATTGTGCTTTTTTAGGGAGCATCATGGAAGCGATCGCTGCCACAATGAGGAAGAATCCTGCTAGCCAGAAGGTGATATAGTGCGAGCCATAGGTCTCATAAGCCCAACCGCCTAACCAAGAGCTTAATGTCCCGCCAATTTGATGACCAATAAAGGCGAGACCATAGAGAATCCCCACCAATTTAACGCCATAGATATCGGCAAGCATTCCTGAAGAGATGCCCATATTGCCGGCCCAGACAAGGCCACCCACAATGGCAACGGTATAGAGTTGCCAAGGCGCTAACACCATCACCAGCAAAAAGAAGGCAACACCGCGAACAGCATAGATTGCCACTAACATATATTTATGATCCACATGGGTACTGATTCTCCCAAGCATCACGGTACTAAAGATTGCCACAAGACCGATCAGGCTGACACCAAAAGCACTCACATCTCGGCTAAAACCATGATCGATTAACATCGGTACGGCATGGGTTCCTAAAAGAGACATGCTAAAGCCACAAGCAAAGATGCCGATCACGAGCAACCAAAAGGGTTGTGTTGAGAAGACTTCACGCAAGCGATAGCTCTCTCCCTTCATCATCTTGTTGCGAGCTGCGATCTTCGCTTGATGCGCTTTGATTTCACTCTCTGTTATTAAATCACCATATTGTGGTGGTGTGCCGCGAATAATGGCAAAGGCAACAAAGAGAGTGGCGATGGTGAAGAGAATGGCATAGCCGATCAAGGTACTCTCCCAACTAAAGGATTGGATAGTTTGGCTAAAGAGAGGGGTTAATATCGCAATTCCCGCCATCGAACCGGTGGAGAGAAAGAGGAGCGCCATTGTTCTTTTAGCAATAAACCAACTACTGATCAATTGGGTAAAAGCAACAGGACTTGTAAAGGCGAGCCCAAAGGAGAGAAGTCCGCCATAGCTTAGGGCAAAGATCCAGATATTATGACTATAGACTGTCAAGATGAGTGAGATAGAGACCATAATTGCCCCTAGGATTAAGGTTATGCGCGTCCCATAACGATTGACGCAGAAACCGGCAACGGGCATTCCAAAGCCATAGATCAGCATTCCAAAAGCAATCACTGCTGAAAGGGTGCTGCGACTCATTCCTAAGCCTTCACTCATTGGAATCACAAAAGGGCCGATACTCATGCGCATTCCAACGGTAAACATTGTTAAGAGTGCCGCGGCAATGACAATGGTCCAGCCGTAATACCATCTCTTCGGTTGAGGCGTTAAATTTTCTCGATTTTCGTCTCGATTCTCAGCGTGATTTTCTATTGTTGACATCGTTTTAACAATTCCTAGTAGCTTATTTTATCTATTCTATTGAGTGTGAATATTGTGAGTTTTTTTGATCATCGACCATCGACTATCGATCATCGATCGAGTGTTACGTCATTATTTCTTATTAAACATACTATAAAAAAGTATAATAATTAGCGAAAAAAGAGAGCAGCGGGTAAGACTGCTCTTTCTCTCTTTTCGTTCCGGGGGCTATTGTAGCATCTTCCTTTTGAAATTGTTTGCTATTAGGTGCATAGTTTCACCTATATAACACTGTTTGTCTCAATTGCCGGAGTTGTTATCGATCGTGATGGTGAATAATCACATTATAGCCCCATTTTCAGGCTCGCTTCGATAAAGTCATCAAGATCACCATCGAGGACAGGTTGTGGATTTCCCACCTCATAGCCGGTACGAAGATCTCTAATGCGCGCTTGATCGAGAACATAGGAGCGGATCTGACTTCCCCAGCCCACATCCGCTTTGGAATCCTGCAATGCTTCTGCGGCATCTCGCTTCTTCTGCATCTCTAACTCATAGAGTTTAGAGCGTAATTGTTGCATCGCGACATCTTTATTACGATGTTGTGAGCGTTCATTTTGACATTGAGCAACCACTCCGGTGGGAATATGGGTAATACGAACCGCTGATTCTGTCACGTTAACGTGCTGTCCGCCGGCACCTGATGCGCGATAGACATCGACACGAAGATCGGAAGGATCAATATCGATCTCAATATTATCATCGATCTCGGGGGAGACAAAGACAGAGCAGAATGAGGTATGGCGCTTATTATTGGAGTCAAAAGGTGACTTTCGCACTAAGCGGTGAACCCCTGTTTCGGTGCGTAACCAGCCAAAAGCATGATCGCCTTCAAAGCGGATACTCGCTGATTTGATGCCGGCAACATCGCCGGGAGAGGCTTCTAATAGCTCTGTCTTAAAGCCATGATGCTCACCCCAACGAAGATACATGCGAAGCACCATCGAGGCCCAATCTTGCGCTTCGGTACCGCCAGCACCGGCTTGGATATCGATAAAGGCATTATTGCCATCCATCTCGCCACTAAACATGCGTTTAAATTCAAATTGCTCAATCTTTTTTTGATACTCAAGAAGATCGGCCTCAATCATCAAAAGCGTCTCTTCATCATTCTCCTCTTTTGCTAAGGCAACGAGATCTTTAGCATCATCAAGCCCATTTTGTAACGCTAACATTCCATTGACAAAGTCATCGAGCGTTGCGCGTTCTTGTCCCAATTTTTGTGCTTTTTCTGGATTTTCGGACCAGATGTTGGGATCTTCTAACTCCATTAAGACTTCAGTCAGGCGCTCTTGTTTAAGATCGAAGTCAAAGATACCTCCGAAGGTCAGCGGCTCTCTCGGAAAGATCTTTAATAGTGTGATTGAGTGTATTGATAAGTTCCATCTAGATAATTACTCCATCTATCTTATAAGTTGATTGATCCTTCAGCTCGTAGATCAGTAGTGAGGGGGAATAGATACAAGCATTGTTAAGATAAAGAATCATGAAGAGGAGGGTGTAAAAGGATTCTCTTAACTAAAAGGCTTGTAATAAAAATGTTTAAAGGAGCTTATTATACGTGATTTAAGGACGACTGATAAATGAAAAGTATCTTTATAGAGGCTTTGATTAACAAAAGAGGCTGAACGCTGCCGGATCTTACTATCGCGCACTTCCAGCAATCTTGCGCCGGCAGAGAGCGATTTTCTATTGCCCGGAAACATTATCTTATTTCAATGATCACAAGAAAAAGCTGATGAGTTGCCGGAGATCACCTCTGCGTGCTTTCATGAATCGCGTGCCGGCAAGTAGGCGAACTTAATCACCGCACCGGTAAATATCATTCGATTATTAGAAGATTCTCGGCATTGAAAATGCCGAACTGCGGGCATGCAGTTGTAATAAGAGTGAGATGGTTCTCTCCCGCGACTCAACAGATTCTCTTATGAGTTGAATCCATTAAACAAAAGAGGCTGAGCGCTGCCGGGTCTTACTATCGCGTACTTCCAGCAATCTTGCGCCGGCAGAGAGCGATTTTCTATTGCTCGGAAACATTATCTTATTTCAATGATCACAAGAAAAAGCTGATGAGTTGCCGGAGATCACCTCTGCGTGCTTTCATGAATCGCATGCCGGCAAGTAGGCGAACTTAATCACCGGCAAATATCATTCGATTACTAGAAGATTCTCGGCATTGAAGATGCCGATCTAAAAATGGGCAACAAAAAGCCGGCACTATGACCGGCTTTTAAATCTTTTGCTATCGTTTCTGGCGAAATAGTGAACTCTCTTTACATTTCACATGAGATGAGTAGAGAATTCTCACCATCAAAATAACTCATCTATTAGAGATGGCTATCGATAAATTGTGCTAATTGTGCTTTGTTAAGCGCACCAACATGTTGACCAACGATCTCACCATTTTTGAAGATCATTAATGCAGGAATACCACGAATTTGGAATTTAACAGCGGTATCTTGGTTGTTTTGTACATCAAGTTTAACCACTTTTAATTTACCTGCATACTCTTCTGAAGCGGCTTCAACGATTGGTGTAATCATACGGCATGGCGCACACCAATCAGCCCAGAAATCAACGAGAACAGGAAGTTCTGCTTTTAAAACTTCCGCTTCAAAGGTTGCATCAGTTGCATTTACTAAATTACTCATTGTTACTCTCCCCTGAGAAATGGATCAAGATATCCAAAATTAGATTTGGAATTTTCTTTATAAAATATGATAATACCTTGGTATTACACCCGAAAAATGGGGAAATGACAAGGTTCGAATGTGATAAAAATTTCAACCACTGTCATTAATATAATTTATTGAATAATTTATTGAAGAACAGATTAACTGAGGACTCAGGTCAATACCTATGGGAAAACCACTATTAACTTCTATGAAGTTTGCAGATTTAAATTTACATGATTCACTGAAAGAGAGCTTGGAAGATAACGGTTATGTCTACTGTACCGAAATTCAAGAGAAGGCACTCCCCGATCTATTAGCAGGGAAGGATGTCACCGGCCAAGCGCAAACAGGGACAGGGAAAACTGCAACTTTCCTATTAGCGACCTTAAATCACCTCATGACTGTGCCGGTAGAAGAGGGCAAGAAAGGCCCTTATGCCATTATTATGGCTCCAACGCGAGAATTGGCAGTGCAGATCCATAGCGATGCGGAGATGCTCGGGCGTTATACCGGTCTGAAATATGCATTACTCTATGGCGGTGCTTCTTACGGCACACAGAATGAGGCATTAGAAGCAGATCCTGATGTTGTGATCGGTACTGTTGGCCGAATTTTAGATTATTTTAAGCAGAAAAAACTGAACCTTCGTAATGTTGAGGTCTTTGTTCTCGATGAAGCAGATCGAATGTTCGATCTCGGTTTTATTAGCGATATTCGCTTCCTTCTCCGGCAGATGCCAAAAGTGGAAAAGCGTCAAAATATGCTCTTTTCTGCCACCTTCTCTCAACGAATTTTAGAGCTCGCTTATGAGCATATGAATGATGCGAAACTGATTAAGGTTGAGTCAGAGCAGTTGACAGGATCGCGCATTACCCAAAGACTCTATCATGTTGCATCAGATGAGAAGATCAAGCTCCTCTTTGGTCTTTTAAAGCATGAGAAAGCAGAGCGCTCCATTGTTTTTGTGAATACCAAGCGTGCGGCGGATGAGGTCTTTGAATCGCTCAATGCCAATGGTTATAAGGCGGCGGTTCTCTCAGGAGATATTCCACAAAATCGCCGTGAAAAGTTACTCGAAGAGTTTAAAAATGGGGAACTCTCTATTATGGTGGCAACAGATGTTGCTGCACGTGGACTCCATATTCCTGATGTGACGCATGTCTTTAACTATGACCTTCCCCAAGATGTGGAAGATTATGTTCATCGTATCGGAAGAACGGCGCGTGCCGGGGCAGAAGGAACTGCAATTACCTTTGCTTGCGAAGAGTATGTCTACTCATTGATGGATATTCAAGATTACATCAAAGAGGAGATTCCCGTTGAGAGCATCACAGAAGAGCTCTTAATTACACCGGAGGTGGAAGCGCCGAAACGTCGTGATCGTAGAGGAAGAACCCCGCGCAACAATCGCCGTACGGGAGATCGTAATGAGCGTGATAATCGTTCAGCACGTCGAACGCCGCGTCGCCGTCGTCAAGATGATGAGAAAGGAGAGAAGGGTAATGAACGTCATGAGCGCAATGAAGAGCATAAAGGGCAATCACCAGTAGCGGACAAAGCGTCTGAGAATACCCCTGAAAAAGCACCTCAAAAAGAGAGCGCACAACCTACTGCCGAGGCAGAGGGTTCCAATCGTCATGGTGAAGAGCAATCTTCAGCACCGAAACGTCGCCCACGTCGCAATGTTCGTCGTCCACGCCGTAATAGTGGACCACGCAATAATCGCGCACCTAAAGCAGATTCTCCGGCACCTCAAGGTGACTAAGTCAGCGAATCATTCAGCAAATCAGTCAGCAGATAAGTAAAATGGAACAGATAGATCTCTCTTATCGAGCCTTAGGGTCTTTGGTAAGAGAGATCTCTTCTTTTAGAGATTAGAGGAGTTATCGATGAAACGAGCAGAATCGGAACGAGTGAAGACGCCGGCAACGCTCTATCTAGATCGGCATCAATTGCCATATCAGTTATTTCAATGTACCGGGAAGATTGAGGGAACTGCCGAATTTATGGCTAATTTTCTCGGTGTTCCTGCTTATGAAGTGATTAAAAGTATCGTCTTTATGGATGAGAAGCATCACGGCTATATGGTTTTGCAACATGGCGATCACACCATCGATACTAAAAAGTTACGAAAAATTTTAGGGGTAAAAAGTATTCGCCCGGCACCTTATGAATATGCCCATAAATGGACGGGCTACCAATTTGGGGGAACATCTCCCTTTGGGATTAAGGCTGATCTTCCCATCTATGCAGAAGAGAGTATTTTTCAGTTAGAGAGCTTCTATATCAATGGTGGTCAGCGAGGTGTCAATATTAAGATTACTCCGGATCTATTAACCTATATTGGCGTTACTCCGATTTCGGTGACGAAATGATGGGGAAGATGAGATATAAGGATGAAAATCAGAGTAAAATCTAGAATAAAATTCAGAGTAAAATCCAGAATGAAACTCAGAATAAATATCATAAATTAAGGATGAAGATGATGAAAAAAGTAGTACTCGTTTGTAGCTTTCTCTTACTCGTAACCGGTTGTGCCGCAGGACTCAATGATGGACAAGGAAGCTATCGTGGTAAGGGGCGAGTCGCTTCAATTATGGTGAATGAAGCGGGAGATTCTGAAATTAGTGTCGAGACAGAAGATCGAGGACATATTCCTGTAATTGTTCCTGGAAATGTCGATATCTTCCCAGGGCAGATGGTGAAGGTTGAGCGTAATAGTCGCGGGTTTGGTAAAGTTGATGCGCTTTAATGTTTAAGCAGCAGACTTACATAATCAGTTTAAATAACCTTTAAATCTAAACTAAAGTCTAAAGTCTAAAGTCTAAAGTCTAAAGTCGCCATTTGTAAAAGTTTATAGAGGAGAAGATGAGTGCAACGTTTTAGTCATCAAAAGATTGAAGAAGAGTTACCGGTTCCGTCAGAAGAGGCATTAGCACTCTCAACTGAGTTGGCATTAGAGATAATTGCTGAAATTCGTGAAAAGGGACCGATGCCATTTTCGCGCTTTTTCAATTTAGCACTCTATCATCCTAAGCTCGGCTACTATACCGGACCTCAAGCTGTTTTTGGTGAAGCGGGAGATTTTATTACCGCGCCACTGGTTTCTGATCTTTTTTCTCGCTCATTGGCAAATCAAGTAGAAGAGATTAAGCGCTTGATGCAATCTTCTACCAAGAACTCTCAAGTCGATACCTTTGATATTTTAGAGATTGGTGCCGGCAATGGCACAATGGCGCGTGATCTTCTTTTAGCCTTAAAAGTAACGAAGCAATTGCCAACGCGTTATCTTATTTTGGAGGTCTCTCCTGATCTAAAAGCACGACAAAGAGCCCTCATTGCAGAGAGTTTGCCGGAGTATATCGATCAGGTGGAATGGCTCGATGCTCCTCCACAAACGGCATGGAATGGGGTGATTATCGCTAATGAGGTATTGGATGCTTTAGCGGTTGAGCGCTTTAAAATTGAGGATGGTCAGCCCCACTATATCGATGTAGATATTGAAATTGATGAGGAGAGCCGTAGTGTCCGTTTTATCTCTCAGTTGAGAGCTGCTGATGCTTCACTGCGACAATTTTATCAATCACTGCTTGATAAAGGATATACTCTCTTAGAGGGGACGGAGACGGAGTATTGTCCTACGCTTGAATCATGGTTGCCGCCGCTCTTTGAGCATCTTGAGAAGGGGGTTGCGCTCTTTATCGATTACGGCTATGACGAGCGAGAATATTATCGCCCAGAGCGCACGACCGGCACCTTGATTGCTCACTATAAACATCGTGCTCATGAAGATTTCTATCTCTACCCAGGGCTGCAAGATCTTACCGCTAATGTTAATTTCACCCAGGTTGCAACGCTTCTTGTGGAGATGGGCTTAACTTTTCTTGGATATACTGCACAAGCCTACTTCTTGATGGGTAATGGCCTGCAAGAGATGGTGAAAGCAGAGCAGGAGGCTTTAGCAGAAAAGGGGGATAAGAACGATATCGGCTGGTATGAGCTCTCCCAAAAAGTACAGCAACTCGTCCATCCTGAAGAGATGGGGGAGCGTTTTAAGGTCCTAGCTGTGGGTAAAAATTTTGATGAAGCATTACAAGGTTTTGCCCTCTACGATTATGCACATCATCTTTAGTCTTTAATTTTTCAGTTATTAGTTATTAGTTATCAGTTATTAGTTATCAGTTAACTAGCAGAGGCTTTCTCGGCTGCTTCCAACTCTTTAATCTTTTCAATAAAGAGTGATCCATATTGATCGAGCTTTTTCATGCCGATACCCCTAATATTGAGAAATTCCCCTGGTGTTTTAGGGCGCTTTTCTGAGATCTCCCGTAAAGTAGCATCAGTAAAGATCGCATATGCCGGAATATCTCGTTCACGCGCAAGGGAGAGGCGGAGCTCTTTGAGCGGCTCATAGAAGGGGGATTTATAGTGACTGCCGGGATCGGTAACAGTGCGATGAGCGATAAGATCTTGTCGATAGAAGAGTTGCTTCTCCCCCTTTAAGATCGCTTTAGCAGCAGCTTTTAGCCGTAAAATAGGGCGCGCATCAGGTGTTTGATAGAGATAGCCGCGAGCGATTAATGTCATAATCATCTCTCGAATCGTCCGTTCTGGATACTCTTTCATAATGCCATAGGTGGAGACCTTCTCTAAACCACGCTCAATAATTTGGCGATTTTTCGAGCCCTTTAAGACTTGTGTGACCGTTGTAATACCATAATTTTGTTCTACTCGATAGACGCAAGAGAGGATCTTTTGTGCCTCAATGGTGATATTGATCTTCGGTGTCGTATTGGTGCAGTTGCCACAATTATCACAACTTTCGAAAGTGGGGGTTTCAGAGAAGTAGCGTAAAATCTCAGCGCGAAGGCACTCTTCAGAGTGGCAATAATCGATGAGCGATTGTAGATTTTGGTAGAGAATTCGTTTTCGTTCAGGATCGATCAGAAACTCATTATTCTCAATGAGATATTTCTGGTTAGAGATATCCCGAGGCGAGTAGAGTAGTAGGCAATGTGCAGGCTCTCCATCTCTGCCGGCTCTTCCTGCCTCTTGATAGTAGGCCTCCATATTTTGGGGCATATTGTAGTGGATCACAAAGCGAACATTCGATTTATCGATCCCCATTCCGAAAGCATTAGTGGCAACAATAATCTCCACCTCATCATAGATAAAGGCATTTTGATGCTTTTCTCGCTCTTCACTGCTCATGCCACCGTGATAGCCTAAAGCATTGATGCCGGCATCTTGTAAAAATTGGGTGAGCAACTCAACATTCTTCCGAGTCGCACAATAGATTACGCCTGAATCTTTGGGGTAGAATCGGCGAATAAAGTTGAGGATATAATCTCGTTTATTGGAGATCTTTAAGACCTCAAAGATCAGATTTTTACGATCGAAGCTGATAATCGATTCTACGGGATCTTGGAGTTGCAGTAGCTTTTTGATCTCCTCGATTACATCGGTTGTAGCTGTTGCTGTGTAGGCGCCAACAGGAGGGCGATAGGGAAGTTGGTGGAGAAAATCGATAATCTCTCCATAGGCGGGGCGAAAATCGTGTCCCCATTTAGAGATGCAATGCGCTTCATCGACTGCGATAAAGCTCACTTTAACGGCGGAGAATAGGTTACGAATCAGATGGCTATTGAGTCGTTCCGGGGCGATATAGATCAACTTATAACGACCTTGCCGAATCGCAATGAGCCTCTGAACAAAGGTCTCCTCATCGAGCGTGCTATTGATAAAGGTTGCCGGAATACCGATTTCGGTAAGAGAATCGACCTGATCTTTCATCAACGAGATAAGTGGGGAGACCACAAGCGTCACGTGAGGAAGTAGGAGTGCCGGGATCTGATAGCAGAGAGATTTTCCACCACCCGTCGGCATGATTCCGAGCGCGTCTTTTCCCGATAAGATGGCATTGATCAGGCGCTGTTGGCCAGGACGAAACTCACTATAGCCAAAATATTTCGCTAGCGCTTCCTTTGCTTGTTGTGTCAATGACGTGGCAGTCAATGAAATACTCCCTCAATAAAACCGTATCAACAGTAGCAGAATTGCCCTCTCAAGTATATAGCAGTTCCTGATTCATTGTTTCAAATAGATAAAACAATTTGTCATTAAGATGCCATTCTTCGGGCATGCAGTGGTGAAAAGAATAAAATGGTTGGTTCTCGCCACTCTAAAAACCTTCTTAAGAATCATTGATTGAAACAAAAAGATTGAACGCTGCCGGATCTCACTATCTCACTATCTCGCTTTTCCAAAAATTACGCGCCAACAGGTGGGGATCTTCTATCGCCGAAAACATTATCAGGTTTCATTAATGACAACAAAAGAGATTGCTGAGTTGCCGGAGATCACCACTGCATGCTTTCAGAAATCGTATGCCGGCAGATGATGATCTTCTATCATCGGTAACAATTATTACCCTATCGATACTCATTCGTGGCATCAAAGATGCCAACCTGCGGGCATGCATTCGTAATAAGAGCGAGATCGTTCTCTCCCGCCGCTCAACAGATTCTCTTATTGCTTGAAGCAATTAAATAACAGAGGCTGAACGCTGCCGGATCTCACTATCTTGCTTTTCCAGAAACTATGCGCCGGCAGAGGGCGATTTTAATCACCGGGTACTAATACTTGTTGTTTGATACAAAAGCTGTTGAGTTGCCGGAGACCACCACCGCATGTTTCTATGAATCGCATGCCGGCAAGTTGCGGTCTCAATTATTCGATTATCAGAAAACTTTCTCGGCATCAGAGATGCCAACCTGCGGGCATGCATTCGTAATAAGAGCGAGATCGTTCTCTCCCGCCGCACTACAGACTCTCTTATTGCTTGAAGCAATTAAACATCAGAGGCTAAAGGCTGCCGGATCTCACTATCTCGCTTTTCCAGAAACTACGCGCCGGAAGGTGGTGATCTCTATTGCCGGAGATTATCTCTAGATCTTTCTACTCACTCGGCTTGAGGAGGTTATCGACCTCATTGAGGGTAGAGATAAATTCCGCAAGAGATTCGGTCTCTAATTTTTTCATCGCACTTGCACGCTGCACTTCAACCGTTCGTACGGAGATCGATTCTCGTTGCGCAATCTCCTTATTTGTTAATCCCTCATAGACAAGTGCGGCGATCTGTTGTTCCCGTTCTGTTAGACGCGCATATCGAGAGAGTAATTCATTATGTTTTGCTCGAGCGAGTGTCACCTTCTCGGCATTTTTAAGCGCATTCATTAAGGTATCGAGATCGATCGGTTTTTCCAAGAAATCGACAGCACCCTCTTTTAACGTCTTTACGGCTGTTGAGACTTCACCATGGCCGGTGAGAATAATGGCGCCGATGGGACTTTGATAATTTTTTAGCATCGTAATAACCGTATCTCCCGACATCTTGGGCATGCGTAGATCGACAATCGCAATCGCTGGTAAGGTGAGGTCGACCCCTTCAATAAAAGCACGACCATCCTCCCAAAGCTCAGTTGGATAATTGAGGGCAGATACCAAAAATTGGCACGATTCGCGAACATCAGGTTCATCATCAACAATATGGACAGTTAAAGTACTCATTGTGGCTCCTTTTGATCGGTCGGGATGAGTTCTCGCGATAAGATCAATCTCACGGCAGCGCCTCTTGCACCATCGCGGCGATTATCGATTCGTAATTTACCATCTAAGCTCTCAATGAGGCGCTGGCAGATCACTAAGCCTAAACCTAACCCATCTTTTTTAGAGGTGCGGAAGGGAACAAAGGGGGCATCGATCTCTGCTTGTGTAAAACCGGGACCATTATCGAAGAGAAAGAGTTTAATATATTGTGGGTAGATCTTAAGACGAATATCGATCACTGTAGCACCTGCTTGTGCGGAATTCATCAAGCAGTTGGCTAAAACCTGCTCCAAAATAGAAGGGGTGATCACAATATTGAAATAATCGGGGATATCGACCTGAATATCGATATGACCATGCATCCGCAGTCGGGTAATTTCAATAATCTGCTCTAAAAATGCACGGAGATTAACCTCCTCTCGAATACTATTCTCCTCCGGCTTTGCCCATGAGCGTAGATTCTTAATAATATTGTGACATTGAGAAACCTGCTCATTGATCTTATGTAGCGGAGTTAAGAGGGGATGCTGTTGGTCACTCTTTTTAAGAATCATAATACTTCCCTCAGCATAATTGCGAATGGTAGAGAGGGGTTGATTGAGCTCATGGCCAATACCGCTTGCCATCTCGCCTAAAATATTCATACGATCTGCTTTTGAGAGCATCATCTCATAATCATGCATCGTTTTATAGGCACTATCGAGCGCTTTACGGCGTTTAGTTGCGGCATAACTCAGCCAGAGGTGGTTAATGAGAAGAATCAGAAGAAAGAGGGCAAAGAAGAGAAGCCAGATCTTATGGGTGATCGCTAAGCGAAAGAGGGTTTCAAAGAGAGTTTCTCGCTCCTCATAATGTTTAATATCAGCCGCTAGTTGATTGATCTCCGCCAGCGTATAGGGGAGTTGCCAGGAGGGAAGATCGGGATCATTAAATCGAAAAAGGGCGCTCTGAATTCGTTTTGCTGTCTCTTGATCGATCCCATCGAGGGCTGCTAGCGACCAACTCGGCATAAGGTTGGTACTGGTCTGGCAGGTGAAATCATCGATCTCTTTAGGATTGATGAGGCGAAAGCTCCCTTCAGGGAGAATATCTTGACGCTCAAGACGTTCATAGAGGCAGGCGGGAACAATAATGGCATCATTTTCATCTGTTGCTAAATAGTCAAAGAGTGCTTCTATTGGGTAACCGCGATATTGAAAGGCGATCTCTTTGGCTAATGTTGGTGAGTTTTGAATCATCTCATGGTAAGCAAGGAGAAAGCCTCCCAATGCATTTTGGCTCACTGCATCGACTCTCTTACCGCGAAGATCATTGAGTGTCTGAATTGGGCTCTCCTCCTTTACCCAGATAGCGCTTCCAATTTTGGCATGACTCTCTTCTAGATGAATATTCTCTTCAAGACTTGCCATCCAACGCATGGAGGCTTTTGAACGAAGATTCATAAAAACACCTTGATGGGAGAGTAGTAGATCGATCGCGCCACTGGTCACTTCAGACTCAATATTATTGAGCTGTAGTGGTTTAAGGACAAAGTGAAGATCGGGCATCTCGTGATTGAGCGCCGTAATCCAGGGACACCACTCTTTTTCAGCCGCAACATCACCGTAGGGCGCTAAGACACCAATCGTTACGCGGGATCGGTGGTCGCGATCTGTTCGGTCACCCATAGGTGAACAATGATAAGGCGCTTCTGGTAGTCGGTTCGATATTGTATCTGCGGTTGATTTAGAAGCCGCAAGAGCCGTAGGGTTTATGATGCCGAGCATTAATATCACCAATATTAATCCTTTAAGCAGCATCAACATTATTGATGGAAGTGGTCGAAATCGAAGTGATTGAGATAACGGCAACAATCGCGCTCCTTTAGGGTTGGTCAATAGAAATTTCGGCATCTTCATAGAGTGATCATAGAGTAAGAGTTTGAGAGCGATTGCATCAAGAAAACGCGCCCAATTTCTTATTATAACGAGGTTCTAGGGATTCTCCTATTTGTTGAAACATCAGGCAATCAAATAATTACAATCAAACAATAGAAGCTGATGAGTCGCCGAAGATTACCATTGTATATTTCTATGAATCGCATGCCGGCAAGTTGCTGATCTCAATTACCGGAAAATATCGCTCCATTCTGATCCATATCGATACTGATTTTGAAAAATTTTTATTCGTTGTAACAAAAGAGGCTGAACGCTGCCGGATATAACCGTCGCGCTTTTCCACAAGTCACGCGCCGGCAGATTACAATCTCTATTGCCGGCAACAATCATTTTTAATAGGTTATTTTTTAATACTTTTTTCTCGGCATTGAAGGTGCCAGCCTGCGGGCATGCAGTTGATGTAAGAGAGAGATCGTTCTTTCCCGCCGTTCAACAAATTCTCTTATGGTTTGAACTCTTATGACTTGAAATAATCAAGCTTCAGAGGCTAATAAGGTGCCGGATATAACCGTCACGCTTTTCCACAAATCACGCGCCGGCAGTGGGCAATCATTCGATTATCAGGATATTTTCTCGGCATTAAGGATGCCGACCTGCGGGCATGCAGTCGATATAAGAGCGAGATCGTTCTCTCCCGCCGTTCAACAGATTCTCTTAAGGTTTGAACTCTTATGGGTTGAAATAATCAAGCTTCAGAGGCTGATAAGGTGCCGGATATAACCGTCACGCTTTTCCACAAATCACGCGCCGGCAGTGGGCAATCATTCGATTATCAGGATATTTTCTCGGCATCAAGAATGCCGACCTGCGGGCATGCAGTTGATGTAAGAGCGAGATCGTTCTCTCCCGCCGTTCAACAGATTCTCTTAAGGTTTGAACTCTTATGGGTTGAAATAATCAAGCTTTAGAGGCTGATAAGGTGCCGGATATAACCGTCACGCTTTTCCACAAATCACGCGCCGGCAGATGACAATCTCTATTGCCGGCAATAATCATTTTTAATAGGTTGTTTTTTAATACTTTTTTCTCGGCATCAAGGATGCCAGCCTGCGGGCATGCAGTTGATGTAAGAGAGAGATCGTTCTTTCCCGCCGTTCAACAAATTCTCTTATGGTTTGAACTCTTATGACTTGAAATAATCAAGCTTCAGAGGCTAATAAGGTGCCGGATATAACCGTCACGCTTTTCCACAAATCACGCGCCGGCATGTGACAACCTGTTCTTTTAGTTATTGAATATAGTGGGGAATCTGACTCTTTTCATCAAAAAAATCTCAAAAAAATCTCAAAAAAGCGAGTTTGAGAGACTTGCTCTAGATCAATTTATTAGCAGGTATGTGGTTTACCACAATAGAGGGGCTTTACAAAAGTCGCGATCATAAGAGCATGAAAAAATTTGTGGGGTGACCCACGTTATTCGAAGTAGTAGCAGATTCAATCAATTGGGAATGCATGTCAAATCGACTACTGGATGTAGAGAGAGGAAGATCATCCTCTTAATTCCAGAGTAGAGATGAAAGGAGAGTTTAGATGGATATTACACGCCGTGATCTACTTAAGCAGCTAGGCGCTTTAACTGCCGGAGCTGCTGTAGTGTCGTTAAAAGAGGCGCGAGCCGCAGAGAAGCGCGTACCCCCTCGCCGTGAGGGTGACCCGAATAAGCGCTACGGGATGATTGTCGATCTTCGTCGTTGTATTGGTTGCCAAGCTTGTACTGTGAGTTGTACGGTAGAAAATCAGATGCCGGCGGGACAATTTAGAACAACGGTACGTCAATATCAGGTGATCAGCTATGAGCAGGATCAAGCAACTAACGTTGTTTTACCTAGACTCTGTAATCATTGTGATAATCCTCCTTGTGTTCCTGTCTGCCCAACTCAAGCCACTTTCCAACGCGAAGATGGCATCGTTGTGGTAGATAATAAGATCTGTGTCGGCTGTGCTTACTGCGTTCAAGCTTGTCCCTATGAAGCTCGTTTTATCAATGAAGAGACAGGAACCGCAGATAAATGTACCTTCTGTGCACATCGATTAGAAGCAGGGTTATTGCCGGCCTGTGTGGAATCTTGTGTCGGTGGCGCGCGAATTATTGGGGATATGAAAGATCCTAATAGCTTAATTAGCAAAATGCTTGTGGAGTTTGCCGATGAGATCAAGGTCTTAAAGCCGGAGCAGGGAACAATTCCCCAAGTCTTCTATATTGGACTAGATGAAGCATTCCAATCGCAAGTTCAAGGTCAAGCAATGTTATGGCAGGAGATTGTATTATGATTCGTGAATTACTGACATTACCTCAAGAGATTGCCTGGCTTCCATGGGCAGTGCAATATTTCTTTTTTATCGGATTAGCCGCTTCAGCAGCCCTTATTGCCGTGATCTTAAGATGGTGGAAACATGGTGAGCTTAAAGGGCTTGAACTATTGGTGATGGGTTTTGGGATCACTGCCGGCATTGTCGGACCTATCGCACTTTTAGCCGACCTTCATCAGCCGGGGCGTTTTATTAACTTCTATATCCAGATGGCACCTTGGTCATGGATGTGGATCGGAGCTGTCTTTGTCCCCCTCTTTATCGTTTTTCTCATTATCCAATTTCTCCTTCTTTTAAGAGAAAATAGTACGAAAGAGGGAACATATAAGTGGTTTAGAGCGCTTCACTGGGGCAACATCAATCCTTCATTCTGGTTGCAATGGACCTCGATGGGATTATTAGTGACCGCATTTATGATCCTTCTCTATACCGGTAAAGAGATCAATGTGCTTCGTTCACAACCGATCTGGTTTACACCATGGTTACCTTGGGTCCTCTTCTTTACGGCATTTCAAGCGGTACCGATGTGTGTTAAAGCGTGGAATTCACTCTCCTCAAGATGGTCGCAACGACAAGATCATACGGCGATTTTAAGTCGCTTCCAATTGGTCGGATTGATCGGTGTTGCCTTCACTTTAATCGGCTGGGCGATGAGCGATACGCCGGCAGGTGCTGCTTTTAGATCCCTCCCCGAGAAAGGGTCTGTCTGGTTTACGATCGGTTTAAGTCTACTGATCTATTGGTTAGTTTTGATGATCTACACCTTAGTGAATTTTAACAAGCGCCGTATCAATTGTCGCTGGATCGATCTTCTTCTAGCGCTCGGTTCGCTCTCATTAGCATGGACGATCCGCTGGGCGATCTTAATGCAATCACAAACATTACCGAAATATAATGTGGTGATTAATCCTTACCATCTCGATTGGGGATTTAGCGGATTCTTAGGCATTCTTTCAACCTTTGGACTCTGGCTCACGCTTGTTATTGTTGTGTGGAGCCTCCTTCAAGATCGCTGGTTAACCTTTAAAGCTGTTAAATAATCAATTGTGGGGGAGCATCGAGTAGCTGCTACCCATAGGAGTAATAAGATGAGTGATGATAAATTGAAAAAAGGTATCGAAGAGATGGATGTCGCAAGAGAAGCGATAGAATCTCATGAAGAGACAGGCAATGTTGAGGATGATGCACGCCGTAAGCGCCGTAACATTGTTAAGGGGGTTGCGGCAGCCGGTGGTTTAGCGGCATTTGCGGTCGGTTATAGTAATACGGCAAAGAATATGGTGAAGGGTCTCGTCACCGGTACTTCTGCAGAACCGACCAAAAATGCGATCTTTGGTGATGCGCTCAATGTGGAAGGGCATATCGAAGATGGTAAATTTATCCAGAACAAGCAACAAGCGATGTCCAATACCCAATGTTTTGGATGCTGGACCGTTTGTGGCGTGCGGGTGCGGGTTGATAAGGAGAAGAATGAGGTGATTCGTATCGCCGGAAACCCTTACCACCCACTTTCGAGTGAAGAGCAGTTTAATTACGATATGCCGATCGATGAGGCATGGGTGAAATTAGGGGGCGATCAAGGCATTAATGATCGTTCAACGGCTTGTGCGCGTGGTGCGCAGATGGGAGAATCTGTCTCAAGTCCTTATCGTGTTCTCTGGCCATTAAAACGTGTTGGAAAGCGAGGGGAAGGGAAGTGGGAGCGCATCAGCTTTGAGCAATTGATCGATGAAGTGGTCAATGGTGGCGATCTCTTTGGTGAAGGACATGTAGATGGGCTTAAAGATATTCGTGATCTTGAGACCTTGATCGATCCCCAAAATCCAGAATTTGGAGTTAAGGCGAATCAACTTTTAGTCTCAAATGCCGGAAATGAAGGGCGTGAATTCTTTGTTAAGCGCTTTACGAACGAATCGTTCGGTACGCGCAACTTCACTGCGCATGGGGCCTATTGTGGTCTTGCTTATCGTTTAGGATCAGGCGCATTGATGAATGATATGGCAAAAAATGCCCATGCTAAGCCAGATCTTGAGAATGTTGAATTTGCAATCTTTATGGGAACATCGCCGGCACAATCGGGGAATCCTTTTAAACGTCAAGGTCGCCTCTTAGCTGGTGCGAGAACGAAAGAGGCTTCTGAGTTTAGTTATGCAGTTGTTGCGCCAAACTTGCCGATGACAAATACGCTCGCAACGCAGAATAATACCTGGATCTCTATTCTTCCGGGGACCGATTCGGCAATGGCGATGGCGATGATTCGCTACATTATCGATCAGAAGCGTTATAACGAAGATTATCTCACTGTGCCAGGAGCTGCAGGAATGGAAGCGGCGAAAGCTGTGAGTCACTCTAATGCGACCCATCTTGTGATTGTTGATGAGAAGAGTCCTCTTTATGGTCAGATGTTGCGTCTTGCCGATATTGAGGGGGGTGATCGAGCATCGAGTCCTATCTTAGCGGTGGATGCGGTAACGGGTGAGTTGAAGGATGTCGATCAAGCACTTCGCGGTAAACTCTATTATGAGGGCAAAGTAGCACTCGCAAATGGGGAAGAGGTTGAGGTTGCAACAAGCTTTACGATGTTAAAACACTCTGCCGATAAGATGACGTTGGCGGAGTATAGTGAGGTTTGTGGTGTGCCGGTCTCAACGATTGAGGGATTGGCGCGTAAATTTACCAGTCATGGACATAAAGCTGCGATTATTACTCATGGTGGCATGATGAGCGGTAATGGTTTCTACAATACTTGGTCACTCTTAACACTCAATGTTTTAATCGGCAATATGAACTATAAGGGTGGAATGCATGTTAATGGTGGGAAATATGCCGATTACGCACCGGGTCCGCGTTACGATTTTACAAAATTTGATGGTATGGTGCAGCCGAAAGGCATTATGATTGGTCGCGCGAAACGCCCTTATGAATCATCAACCGAGTATAAAGAGAAGGTAGCGCGTGGTGAGAATCCTTACCCGGCGAGTCGTCCTTGGTATCCTTTTGCCGGAGGGCAGGCGACAGAGATGTTGATCTCAGCGCTTAATGCAGATCCTTATCCACTCAAAGCGTGGATCAGTAATATGACCAATCCGGTCTATGGTATTACCGGCTTTAGACAGTTACTGCTCGATAAGTTAAAAGATCCTAAAGTCTTACCACTCTTTGTGGCGATTGATGCTTTTATCAATGAAACTACAGCGATGGCGGATTATATCGTTCCCGATACTCATAACTTTGAGAGCTGGGGCTTCGGTAGCGCATGGGCAGGCGTTCCCTTTAAGACCTCTACAGCAAGATGGCCGATTGTAGAGCCACGTGTCGAGAAAGATGCAAAGGGTCGTCCAATTTCGATGGAGCTCTTCTTTATTGAAGTGGCGAAAAAGATGGGATTACCTGGCTTTGGTGAGAATGCGATTAAAGATTATGAGGGAAATAGTCATCCGGTTCATAATGCGGAAGATTTCTATCTGCGTGCGGCGGCAAATATGGCATTTGATGGATCTGCTGTACCGGAGTCAAATCGTGAAGAGATGGAGTTAACGGGTGTTAAACGCATCAAAGGTGAGATTGAGCGTGTCTTGAAGCCAGAAGAGCAGATGCGTGTTGCCTATGTCTATGCGCGTGGTGGACGCTTTGCCGACTTCGATACCGGTTGGAAAGGGGATGAGATGACGAAAAAATGGACGCCGACGCTACAGCTCTGGAATGAGACAGTAGGTGTTCATCGTCACTTTGCGAATGGGGAGCGTTATAGTGGAACGCCAACCTACTATCCGCCCCGTTTCTCAGATGGTAGTTCGGTTTATGAGCGCTTCTCAAAAGAGGAGTGGCCATTAGCATTAACCTCATTTAAATCGAATATTGTGAGTAGTACTTCCGGTTCAACACTGCGTTTACGGATGATTAAGCCGACTAACTTTGTCGCGATTAGTGAGGAAGATGCACTTCGCTTCAATGTTCAAAATGGGGATCGTGTACGGATTGAATCTCCTAATGGGGCTCAAGAATCTCAAATTATGGTTCTTGATGGTGTGAAGCCGGGTGTTTTAGCGATTGAGCATGGTTATGGTCGTCGTGATGTTGGGGCAAGAGCACATATGATCGATGGGGTACCGATGCAGTTTAGTCAACATGTAGGTAGCGGACTCAACTTAAATGATTTAGCAATTGCCGACCCTTCAAGACCGATTCCTGCGCCATGGCTTGATTGGACAACAGGCGCTGCGGTTCGACAAGGTATTCCTGCGAGAATCGTAAAACTGTAAATAAGACTGAAACATAAAACGGAAATAGATCTTCTGTAGCTCACACCCTACAGCGGACTATTATGAACCAACTCACAACCTTTGGTTCATTATAAAAACCACTCTTTTTGAGTGGTTTTTATTTTTTAGTTCTAAAAGGGCTGAACGCTGCCGGATCTTACTATCGCGTTCTTCCATCAATCACGCGCCGGCAGATGGCAGTCTTTATTGCTACCTGTAAGTATCGCTCGTATAGATCATATCGATCTGATCTCTCGGCATTGAAGATGCCGATCAGCGGGCATGCAGTTGTGATAAGAGCGCGATCGTTCCCTCTCGCCATTCGACAGATTTTCTTATGGGTTGAATCAATTAAATAGCAGAAGCTGATGAGTTGCCGGGGATCACCACTGCATGCTTTCATCAATCGCATGCCGGCAAGTTGGCGATCTTAATCACCGGCAAATATCGCTCCATTCTGATCTATATCGATCTGATTTCTCGGCATCATCGATGCCGATCAGCGGGCATACAGTTGTGATAAGAGTGCGATGGTTCTTTCCCGCCACTCAACAGATTTTCTTATGGGTTGAATCAATTAAATAGCAGAAGCTGATGAGTTGCCGGGGATCACCACTGCATGCTTTCATCAATCGCATGCCGGCAAGTAGGCGATCTTAATCACCGGCAAATATTGCTCCATTCTGATCTATATCGATCTGACTTCTCGGCATTGAAGATGCCGATCAGCGGGCATGCAGTTGTGATAAGAGTGCGATGGTTCTCTCCCGCCGCTTAACAGACTTTCTTATTTTCTTAATTACTCAATTGCTCAATTGATTAATGTAATGACTTAATGACTTATTTCTCAATTGGAAAAAAGACACCTAAAGCATTGCGATCTTCAGCGGCTAAAATAGCAAATGTCCGGCAGAGGGATTCTGTGGCCATTGTCTCAATACCAATTCCGCGTTGATAGAAGAAAGCTCGCCATTGAGGATCGAGAAATTGCATCTGATTGCCAGAGCCGATCAAAATAACAGTGGGTTTCAATTCAAGCCACTTTTCAAAATGAGCTTCTGTTAATTGCTCAAATGTTGCCGGTAAATAGTCTTCTCCGTGCAATACCTCTTTGTTAAGGAGCATAATCGGCTCATGCCATTCACTCTCGTCATTGAGTCGAAAGAAGCGTGGGGCATAACCTTTGATATGGAGATTATCTGTCGTTTCACGCTGAATAGTGGCGCCGGCAGGGTTATTATTGGGCATCGATAGACTCCTTAATAAGTGCAAAAAATTGATCTTGATCTTTAACGTGATAGAGCGCTTCAGCATCGATCGTAACACCATAACGCTCCGCAATCATCTCATAGAGCTCAAGCCGATGTTCAATGAGTTGAGGGAAGATCCAACGGGTAAAATGTGCCGGCGTAATCTCCGACTCTGATTGAAGTTGATGAGTTTTGAGATACTCCTCAATTTTAGGTAAGAGGAATGAAGCTTGATAGTAGAGCGGCTTAGGGTGTGATTGAGCGCGCTCGATCACATAGTTTTTCGCCTTTTCTGAAGCTTTTATATAGATCAATAACGCATTTTGACCGATTAGCTCCCAACTCTTCTCATCTTGGATTTCACAAAAGCTACCGCTGGTATCGATAATGAAGTTAGGGCGCTGATAGAGCTTTTCTGCACGCTCCATAAAGTAGGGAACATCGGCAATTGCACCTATCTCAGCAAGACGATGGCGCTCTAAACGATCGAGAAATTGAGCCAGAGGTTGTCCTCCTTCAGCAGGATTACCAACCATTCCCAAATAAGCAGAAAGAGGCGCGAGATTACTAATAGAGAGTCTAGATTCAACTGAAATCGCTCGATTTTGAATTAAGCTCTTTAAGAGTGGATTTTTCATCGCTTCAAGCGTTAAAAAATCATTCACTTCATCTTTAAGGTGATGTGTGCCAATTCGATAATCAATTGAGTAGTGAAACCATTCCGATGGGGGAAGCTTTTTGGAGAGATGGGTCTTTCCTACACCACTCATCCCCATCAGAGCAATCCGCTTATGGGGGGAATCTAAAAATTTTTCAACAAGCGCTTTTTTCATATCACGATCTATCTGTTTCTATCTGCTATTTAATTAGGTTACTTATCTACCAGTTAATACTGACTCATCTATAATCTATAAGCTTTATGGTCTGTAAGTTGATGATCCATAAGTTGATGACTTATAAGTTTATGATTTAAATAATGAATCATTAACTATACGATTTATTAACTATTCATGACCAACCACTTATTACTATTTGCGACCTCTATTTTGACTGCTCCATTGCTGATTATTTTACCGGTTATTTTACGAGTTATTTCATCAGTTATATCGCTAGAGTTTTCATCAATATTGCATCAATTGAGTAGTCTTTAGTTGCAAAGATTTTATATTAGCAGAGATTTGCCGGGAGATTTCTTTTTCCCCTGTTTTATAATGAAAATGATGATGAAAAGATTCTGCATGAAAGAAAAAAATACCGTAAAATAGACAGGTTTGAAAAGAAGATTTTATAATTCTAATGAGTGAGCGCACCCGGATTGATGCGCTCTTTTGCGAATTTTTTGCTAAAAGCGATATAAGGGCTTCTGCAAAGTTCCTGCGGGCTGAAAAGAGATAATAGAAGAATGATTGAACTGAAACACTTAAACTATTTTTATGGCGATACGCAAGTACTTTTCGATGTATCTATTAAAGCGAAAGAGGGAGAGATCGTTGTTTTATTAGGGCCGAGTGGCGCAGGGAAGAGCTCCTTATTACGTATCCTCAATCTACTCGAGCGCCCAAAAGAGGGAGAGCTTGAGATTGCAGGATTTGATTTCGATTTCTCTCAGTCGATCTCCGAAAAAAGCATTCGAGAATTGCGTCAAAAAGTGGGGATGATCTTCCAACAATACCATCTTTGGCCCCATCGTACAGTTCTACAAAATTTAACCTACGCGCCGGTAAAACTTGGAAAAATGAGCCAAGAGGCAGCGAAACAGAAAGGTTTAGAAGCGCTAAAGTCTCTTAAATTGGAAGGGTTAGATGGACGTTATCCACTAAAGCTTTCCGGCGGACAACAACAGCGAGTTGCTATTGCTCGGGCGCTTATGATGGAGCCCGAAGTGCTTCTCTTTGATGAGCCAACCGCGGCACTCGATCCGGAGATCACCTCGCAAGTTGCAGCGATTATTGAAGAGCTATCGACAACAGGAATTACACAAATCGTCGTAACTCATGATGTCGATTTTGCAAAACGTATCGCTACCTATGTGATCTATATGGAAAATGGGCGCGTTGTCGAAGAGGGAGATGCCTCAATGTTTGTAACGCCAAAGACAGAGCAATTTAAGCAATATCTCTCCCATTAAATTCCTCATTTTATGATAGATGCGATATGATGAGGAGGGCGAAGGTGCCGGCATCATCAGCTGCAGATGCGCTATCATATCAAGTTGTATTTCAAGCGCCCAATGATGCCTGAAGAGATCAATAAAGATAGCAAAAAGATCTCAAAGAGAGATCCAAAAAGAGATTAAAAGCTGTAAGAACAGATCGAAAATAACAATAGAGATAGATGGAGAATATTATGAAAAAGAGATTAGGATTACTACTTGTTGCCGCAGGATTATTGAGTTCAACAACCCTCTATGCACAAGATAAATTAGTGGTTGGAACCAATCCTGCATATCCACCTTTTGAGTATAAGGGTGAGAATAATGAGTTATTAGGGTTTGATATCGATCTTATGAATGAAGTATGTAACGTTTTAGAGAAAGAGTGTGTCTACTCAGAGCAGGAGTTTGATGCGTTAATTCCTAATCTTCGTTTACGTCGTTATGATGCTGTTATTTCAGGAATGGATATCACTGAAGAGCGTGCAAAACAGCTTGCTTTCTCTGACCCTTATTATCAAAACTACTCTATCTATATCACAACAAAGGATAAAGCAGACCAGATCAAAGATGTGGCAGATGCAAAAATTGGAGTACTTTCTGGTTCAACGCATCAACAATATATTCGCGATACCTACAAGGGGGCGAATGTCTCTGTCTATCCTCAATATCCTGCAGCTATGAGCGATCTGACGATTGGTCGTGTAGATGTTGTCTTTGGTGATGGTGAAGTTGTGAATGATTATATGAAAGAGAATGATAACTTCACAATGGTGGGAGAGAAGGTGACAGATCCTAAATACTTCGGCCAAGGTTTAGGTATCGGCGTTGGCAAACGTAATACGAAATTATTAGATCAGATCAATGAAGCGCTCAAAGAGGTTAAAGAGAGCGGTAAGTATGATGAGATCTACAACAAATGGTTTGAGCAGCAGTAGTGGCAGTGAGATGCGTAACTGCGAAAAAAGCGATGGAAGGTTCATCGCTTTTTGTTTGTTTAATTTGAGGGAAGAGTGTGAGTGAACTAACAACTATTTTTGATCTGTTTAACAGTCAATATTTTGCAGCGATGTTAGTAGCGGCAAAAGCGACAATTTTATTGGCGATTATCTCATTAGTGATGGGATTTCTCTGGGCAAATATTTTAGCGATTTTAGAGTTGAGCCGATGGCGAATTGTTAGGTGGAGTGTCACTCTTTTTGTATCGATTATTCGCTCACTGCCGGAGTTGATTGTGATCTTCTTGATCGGATTGGGGCTTCCTTATCTCTTTTTGGAGTATGAGGAGATTTGGCCACCCCAAGTGATCGATCTCTACTTCTCAATTCTCGATAGTTATGGGGAGTATCTCTTCTTTGGTTTAGGTGCATTTGCGCTCTCGTTAATTTATGCTTCTTACGCATCGCAGACGATTAGAGGCGCACTACTTGCCGTTCCTAAAGAGCAGTGGCATAGCGGTGCTGTTTTAGGGCTCTCTAAGCCGGCAACTTTCTTCTATATTATTATGCCGCAGATGTGGCGCCATGCCTTTCCGGGCTTAAGTAATCAGTGGTTGGTTCTATTAAAAGATACCGCGCTTGTCTCCTTGATTGGTGTTCATGAATTGATGAAAGAGACCGATTATATCTATAGTGCAACATCGGATGGATTTACCTGGTATACGATGGCGGCGTTGATCTATCTTGTGATCTCTTTAGTGAGTCAGAAGTTACAAGATCTTCTCTACAATCGAATTACCAAGTATGATCATGAGCCGGCGAAATAGGGGGAGAGCATGTTAGATCATTTTATCTTTATTTTAGAAGGGGTTCCGCTCAGTTTAGGCTTAACGGTAGCGGCTCTCTTTTTAGGGTTTATTTTAGCGCTTCTCTTAACGGGAATCTTAACGCTATGGGAGAATCGTTGGCAGGCAAAGATTGCACGCGGTTTTATTATCTTCTTTACCGGCACGCCACTTTTAGTGCAGATCTTTCTCTTCTATACAGGGCCCGGGCAATTTACCTTTATCAGAGAGTCTTTCCTCTGGTCTCTCTTCTCAGAAGCTTGGTTCTGTGCAATCTTAGCGCTCTCCTTGAATTCAGCTGCTTATACGGCCCAGCTCTTCTATGGAGCGGTTAAAAATATCTCTAAGAGCCAATGGGAGGCTTGTTTAGCATTAGGCATGAGCCGTTTTGAGGCGATGAAGATTCTGATTCCGCTAGCACTTAGACGCGCTCTACCGAGCTATTCTAATGAGATTGTCTTGATCTTCAAAAGTACATCTCTTGTACAGGGAATTACACTTCTAGATATTATGGGAAGAGCAAGAGAGCTAACAGGGCAGACGTATGATTCCATCACATATTATGCTATGGCAGGCGTGATCTATCTTGCGGTGAATGTTGTTCTCATCATGATTGCAAAACTGATGGAGCGAAGAGCATTAGCATTTGAAAATTGATAAAAGATTCAAGATCGAGGCGAAAAGAGTAATTGATCAATTTTAACGCTTTACATCTTGGAAAGAATTACTATAATAGTACGTCTATTCACTACAGAGCTAGCGAATAAACAAAAGGAAAAGTGGCCGAGCGGCTGAAGGCGCACCCCTGCTAAGGGTGTATACGTTAATAGCGTATCGAGGGTTCGAATCCCTCCTTTTCCGCCATACGATGCGTTAAAAGCCCCTATTTTAGGGGCTTTTTGCTGTCTAGGTTTTTTTGAGCATCGATAGGGACGCCAGCACTGTTAGTGAGAGTGACCTCAAAACTTAATATCTAATCCATCCCCTCCAAAAACTGATTAAAAGAGGTTAGGGCGCAATGCAGTATCCAGTAGGTTAATTGCTCTTCCTGTGGTGCTTTCTCTTCTAATTGATTGACGATGAGTAGCGCTTCATCGATTCTCTCTTCTTTAATAGCAGTAATTAGATTATCAGGAATTATCCACTCTATGCCGGCATTTTGTAGCTTTAGTTGCTCTTTGAGAATGACGACTGTTAAAAAGCAGTGTGCTAAAAATCGACTCTTTTCTTGAATATCGGGAATCACTTTTGCTTGTTGAACTGCGCTTGTTAAAAGTGCTTCATAGTTTTTGATTGCTTGAAGCGAAACATGATTCGCCAACTGAGAAAATTGCTGCATTATATCTTGTTGGAATCGCACCATTTTACGCTCATTAGAGGTAGGACGAATAATATTGAATATCAATAATATAATTCCGATCGCAACTAAGAGTGCAAAAGTTTGATTGAGAAAAGCATTGATATCGAAACTCATCGGGTTGGAAAATCCAATTAGGAAGCTAGAAGCTAATAGAAAGCCATAGCCGATTAAAAATCCTAACATAGAGCTTGCCCGGATAAGTGATGCGATAAAGTAGAGGGGGAGAATAATCATCATCGCCGGGACAATACTTGTGGCCTGAATCAGAAGACCAAATTTCAACATAAAAGAGATCGGTATGGTCAGTAGCAGAGTTAAAACAAATGTGATTGTTAATAGTTTTGTGATCATGGGGTAAGTCGCCCCTAAGGTGCAGATAATCCCGATCAATATTAAGAGGATATATCCCATATCCCATTGGGTCTCCATCCAGAAAAACATTCCAAAAAGAATACTGATAAATGTTCTCCCACTATTGATAAGTGCCTCTTTTCGATCGCTGTAGTGGATATTTCGATCCGGCATATAGAGATCTTCATCGATCGGTTGATCTAAGCGAGTCTGATAAAACTCAGTAAATTTCTCATCGAGTTTTGTGACAAATTCAGCGCCTTTTGCTGTTTTTAATAGTGCATCAGGTGCTTTCGGTTTGCGTTTTAGTTTCTCTTCAGTGATGCCGGCAGTGGCAAACCATTGGTTAAGCTGATTTAGGTATTCTGTTACTGCTAATTGATCTGATTTTAAAAGATCTTGCTTAATGGATTGAAGGACTAAAACGCCGGACATCGCTCGCATCAAACGGTAGGTGTAGTGATAGATCATCTGATTATCTTCTCGTTCTGTCGATACTGATAAAAACTCTTGATAGATCAGATCTCGAAAATCCATCAAGCCTAATAAAGTTTTCTCATAGACTTTATTAAATTTTAAAGGATCAAAATCAGCGGTTAACAGGGATTGATAGAGCCGTTTAACATTAGAGCGTTGTAGGCGAAGTTTCTGCTTGACGATGATACGTTCTAAATGTGAAGGCCATAACATCGAGACAAAAAAGGCGGTTACCAGACCAATTAAGATCTCTAAAATTCGTGCTTGAGTGATCTGAAAGACCATATATGAAGAGGGGGAGATTGAGAGCGCAAACCCTAAAATAGCAGAAGTATAGCCACATAATGCAAAGCAGTAAGTTACCATCGAGCTCTTGATACTTGCTAAGTAAGCACAAATTGAGAGCCAAAAGGCCATGTAGATGGTAAATAGCCATTGATCATCGAGGGCCACAGTCGCAAGGAGTGTAACGACAAATGCGCCGACAAGGGTTCCGATCAAGCGTGCTAAAAATTTCTCAACCAGCATACTCTGCATTGGTAGAGAGACAATAATCACTGTCATGATAGACCAGTAGGGTTTATCGGTCTGTAATCTAAACGCAATAAACCAGGCGATTCCAACGCCAACGGCAACACGTAATCCGTAAGAGTAATTGAGGCCGGCAAAATAGTGACCTAATTGATTAAGGAGTACCTTGAGTTTAGATTCTTGGATGTTTGTCTGGCTCATGGCTATTTTTTAGACTCATGCATTTCATCTAAAACGATAATAGTGACTGTCGTCCCGGCGATAAGATTATGTGCCTCTAACTCTTCATCACTCTCTTCAAAAGCGACTTTTACCGGGATTCTTTGTGCTAAAGTTACCCACGGATAATTCGGCTTAACTGCTTGTAATAACTGTTCACCTGTCTGTGCGCTCTGGTCAAAAATCGCTCGACCATATCCAGTAATATAGCCATACATCTTTTCTCCGCCATTGTAGGGGATAATCTCAACGCGGCGTCCAACTTCAATATAGGGGAGTTTGGTCTCTTCAAAGTAGCCTACAGCATGAAAGCTATCTTTATCGACAAGCGCAAAGAGGGGTTGTCCAGCTGGAATAAAGCTCCCTTCACGAATATTCATATTGGTGACATAGCCACTGACTTCAGCATAAACCTTGGTACGACTGAGGTCGAGCTTTGCTTTTTCTACCGCAATCTCAGCCTGCTGTACCTGATCATTGAGCAGATCTAGGTTGTATTTAACATCATCAAGATGTTCTTTTGAGATTGCAGCAACATTACCGAGATTGGTTCTACGCTCATATTGTAATGCGGCTTGTTCCTGACGTATGCGTAGTTGCTCTAATTGTGCTTCTGCATTTCGAAGATTGATCTCATAATCGATCGGATCAATTTCAAAGAGAAGCTCACCTCTCTTAACTAATTGATTATCTTTAATAGGCAGGTCGATCAGTTTACCAGAGACTTGTGCCGATACTTGAATGACATCGGCCCGAATTTTTCCATCGCGTGTCCATCCGCCTAAAACGTAGAAGTTCCATAACTGAAAAGCGACAACGATCAGCACAAGTGCTGCAATAACGGTAATTAAATAGCGTTTTAAAGCATTCTTCATAATCAACCTTGTAGGAACAGAAAGATTAAATGACTCAGATAAAGCGAGACAAAGTAGATCGTAATATCGACGAGATTTGGATGCCAAATTCCACTAGAGTAGAGCTTTTTTCGATAAAATCCGCGCGCAATAAGCCAGATAAAAAAGCCCAAAACTAATACTTTTAAGATGCCGGGCAAAAATATTAATGACCCAAATACCAACTCTTTCATCTTCTCTCCCGATATAGATATGGTTTACTCAGTGACTATTTTTAGCTCAAGTAACTGATGTTGCATTATATCATTATCGAAGGGATGGGAGAGGGAGGAAGTTGTGTTTGTTATCTATATCCTTATTGTTAAATATATACTTTGATAGATATTTAAAAGCAAGTAATACTACTAATTAAGGCGTGATATATATTAAAATTGTAATTTAGGTGTTTTTTTAATAAAAAATGTAAGAAATTTATAGGAAATTGGGAATGGATCAAAAATTAAATGTGGCTCTTAATTCTTTATTAGAAAAGTCGATAAAAAATAGAGATTATAGAGAGGCCTTTGAAGTAGGGAGTTATTTGCTACAGCAAAAAGTTTTGGTAGAGAAAAACTTAAAGTGGTTGATGACGGCAGCTATGCATACAGGAAATCGTAAAACTCTTCTAGATCTTTTTTTGGATAAAGAAAAAAATGAAGGACTTATTTCTTTAGAGAAAGGCCTTGTGGCTAGCCTTTTCTATCAGTTAAAAGATGAGGAGAAATGTGCTGAATATGCACTTCAATATTCGAGAGAGAACGTGATTTCGAAGAGTAGAGAGGGTAAGTTAAAAGTTCTTGTTTTGCAAACATTTGCTTCAGGATCCTTTAATTTTAACGCACAGCGTCAATCTTTCCATATGCCAGATGGACATAATAATCTTATGTCTGTGCTCGATAAGGATATTCAGAAAATTATTTTACGTGTTGATGATGTCGATGTTGCTCTAAATGAATTAAAAAGACAAAAAATTTCTGTTGATGTTATTTATAATTCGATTACCGATCCCGAGAGATGTAACGTTGCGCTCTGTAAGGCTACTGCGATATGTGTTGCATTTCCAAATGTTCCAGTGATTAACCATCCTAATGATATTTTGGCGACTTCAAGAGATAATAACTATCAGCGTTTTAATGGTATTCCTCACATCCTTTATCCTAAAAATATAAGATTGGAAAACGTTAATAAAAATTGTCATGATCTTATTAGAGATGCGGTTGAAAAGCATCAATTAAAATTCCCACTTATTGTTCGCTTATCTGGCTACCAAGGTGGTAAGAATATGCATCTAATAGAATCAATAGATCAGCATGATTTTTCTGATTTTGAAACTATTGTTTCTCAAATACCAAAAGATATTTATCTTATTGAATATATAGATGTTTCTTTTAAGGATGATAGGCTACCAGATGTAAGCTTATTTCCTAAATATAGAGCTTTTTTTGTTGCTGGAAAATTGTATCCAATTCATCTTTTCATTGCGGGTAATGATTTTAATGTACATTTAGATAATTCAGAAACTTTGATAAAAGAGAATCCTTGGTTAATTGAGTTAGAAAAACAGTTTTGTGACTCTCCTGAGGCTGTAGTCGGAGAGTTTAATTGGAGTGTAATAGAAACACTCTTGCAAAAAAGTGGATTAGATTATGTAGGTGTCGATTTTGCACTTAGTCAGGACTTTGATAGACCAGAAGTGGTTATTTTTGAAATTAATGCAGCTATGAGAAATTGGATGAAATCTGATAGGGCTTTAAAGCACGTGAGAGTTGCGTGGGAAAAAGTAACGAGAAAAATGCATATTTTTATGTGTGATCAGGCAAAAATACCCACATGGAGCTTTGTCTTATCTTAAAGTATGATTTGGTTTATTTCTACTCTTTAGCAATCTAAAGGGAGTTTCAAGAAAATCTTGTTTCGTTTCAATCACTGAGTACTACTTAATAATTAAGTGGTACTTGGAATGCAAGGTTTAAATATTTTTCAAATATTTAATTTTATTTGAGATGCCTAGTGCACAAAAATATTAAGGCTCCTCAAATAATAATTCATCTATCTTTTCTCTCAACATGGGATGCTTATTAAACTGATGATGTTTTATATAACATTATATATTCTAATATAATTAAAGGGGATATATGTGGTTTATCGATTAAATGTAAAAAATTCATTATTATTGAGTGATATATGCAGATATCTCTCAATAAACATCTCTATATATTGTTGGTGTAGGGGGTAGTTGTTAATTAATATGAAGGGGAATTACTGACACCTAGTATTACTAATATAATGATTTTAAGACAGAGTGTTGTTAAATAATAATATTCACTTTAAATATATCTGCATTTTTTTGTTATTTATTGTGCTTTTTTTGATCATTATATATGGGCTCTATCGTAACGTATAGTTTATAAAAAATGTAAAAAGTATTCTATAGGCGCATAATTGCTTACTTTATGGTGGAATTTATTTGTTAAATTTTGTTTTCTTGCCCACATTGGGGATCAAAAAATTTTTCAATTGTTGACAATAAATATTGTTATTTTAAAATAAAAGACTATATAAGTACTTTAATTATTGTTTTGTTAAGAGTAAAGATTTGAGTCGTTAAAGCAATCGTGATTGTTTTGAACGTAAATTGAAACTAATGGTGAATATAAGAATCTCCTTATTATAAGGACGTTTTAGCATACTGATAAGATCTCCGATGAATCTGATTGAGCCTCCTATCTGTTTTTAGAGAGTGAGTTACGCATACTGTTTCCTATCAGTTTGATAACTTTTTAATCTTTGATCTTCTTTATTTATAAACGCCAATTAAAACTTAATTAAATAAAATTAATCTTTAACTAGAAACTACATAGTGGAATTTATGAAAATGATATTGATCGAGCGGGTAGATGGTGCTAAACCATTAAATGTTTCTTTAGATGACCAAACATTATTAACACCTCATCTTATTAAGATAGAAGGGAGTCCGCAAGATATTACTAAAGTTGAGCGTGATAGTAATAACTTGATATTGACATTTGTATCGGGAAAAAAGGTCGTTTTCTATGGATTCTATAATGAGAATAAAGAGGGAGTCCACAGTGAGTTAGTCTTTGAAGACGAAGATTCTCAATTGTTTTGGCTTAATGGAGATGGATTTGTAGAAGTTGCGGTAGATCCTGCTTTAGTGTCAGAAGTTGTAGGGGGAGCAGCCTCAGGCGCAGAGATGCCTAAATGGATGTTGCCTTTATTGGGTATCGGTATTTTGGGTGGAATGCTTGCAATGTCTTCGTCGAGTTCTAGCGGAGGACGTTTTTCTGGTCAGGGTGATGTTAATAAGCCCGATACTCCAACAGATTTAGAGATCAATAATAAAGATGGTTCCACCGCTGTAACTGGTAAGGGTGAGCCGGGAGCTGAAGTCATTATCCGTGATAAAGAGGGCAATGAAGTTGGTAAAGGTAACGTCGATGAAGATGGGACCTTTGAAGTGGAAGTTGAGAAGGGTCTAAAAGATGGCGAAGAGTATGATGTTGTCGCTAAAGACCCCGCAGGCAATGAATCTGAAGCCGGAAAAGTTGTAGGTGATACCACAGCTCCTGATGCGCCAACGGACCTTGAAATCAATAATAATAAAGATGGTTCCACCACTGTAACTGGTAAGGGTGAGCCGGGAGCTGAAATCATCATCACTGATAAAGGTGGTGAAATAGTTGGCCGTGGTGAAGTTGATGGAGAAGGTAACTTTGAAATCGAAGTTGAAGGTGGTCTAAAAGATGGTGAAGAGTATGAGGTTGTTGCGGAAGATAAAGCCGGTAACCAATCTAAGCCAGAGACGATCGTGGGTGATAAAACAGCACCTAACAAACCTGAAGATCTTGAAATCAACAATAACGAAGATGGTTCAACAACTGTTAAAGGTAAAGGCGAACCTGGAGCTGAAATCATCATCACTGATGAAGGTGGTGAGGAAGTCGGCCGTGGTGAAGTTGATGAAGATGGCAACTTCGAAGTTGAAGTTGAGAATGGTCTAAAAGATGGCGAAGAGTATGATGTCGTCGCTAAAGATCCTGCGGGTAATGAATCTGATTCAACGACTATTATCATAGAACCGAGCGATCCTGAGAGTCCAATTGATCCTACCGATCCTGAGAATCCGGTTGATCCTACCGACACTGAGAATCCGGTAGATCCTACTGATCCTGAGAATCCGGTAGATCCTACTGATCCTGAGAATCCGGTTGATCCTACCGATCCTGAAAGTCCGGTAGATCCTACCGATCCTGAAAGTCCGGTTAATCCTACTGATCCTGAGAGTCCGATAGATCCTACTGATCCAGAGAATCCGGTTGATCCTACTGATCCTGAGAATCCGGTTGATCCTACTGATCCTGCGAATCCGGTAGATCCTACCGATCCTGAAAGTCCGGTTGATCCTACTGATCCTGAGAATCCGGTTGATCCTACCAATCCTGAAAGACCGGTAGATCCTACTGATCCTGAGAATCCAGGGGATAGCGACTCAGATTCAGACAGCGATTCAGACTCAGACAGTGACTCTGATTCAGACAGCGACTCTGATTCAGACAGTGATTCTGATTCGGATAGCGATTCAGACTCGGATAGTGACTCTGACTCAGACAGCGACTCAGATTCGGATAGTGACTCTGACTCAGACAGCGACTCAGATTCCGATAGTGACTCTGACTCAGACAGCGACTCAGATTCCGATAGTGATTCAGATTCGGACAGTGACTCTGACTCGGATAGTGACTCAGATTCCGACAGTGACTCAGATTCCGACAGTGATTCTGACTCGGATAGTGACTCAGATTCCGACAGTGACTCTGACTCCGACAGTGATTCAGACTCAGACAGTGATTCAGACTCAGACAGTGATTCAGACTCAGACAGTGACTCTGACTCGGATAGTGATTCAGATTCCGACAGTGATTCAGATTCCGACAGTGATTCAGATTCCGACAGTGATTCAGATTCAGACAGTGATTCAGATTCAGACAGCGACTCTGATTCCGACAGTGACTCTGACTCCGACAGTGATTCAGATTCGGACGGCGACTCTGACTCCGACAGTGATTCAGACTCAGACAGCGACTCTGATTCCGACAGTGACCCAGATTCCGATAGCGACTCAGACAGTGACTCTGATTCCGATAGCGCCTCTGATTCGGACGGCGACTCTGATTCAGACAGCGATTCAGACTCCGACAGCGATTCTGATTCCGACAGCGACTCTGACTCCGACAGTGATTCAGACTCAGACAGTGACTCAGACTCCGACAGTGACTCGGATTCGGACAGTGACTCTGATTCCGATAGCGCCTCTGATTCGGACGGCGACTCTGACTCCGACAGTGATTCAGACTCAGACAGTGACTCAGACTCCGACAGTGACTCTGACTCCGACAGTGACTCAGACAGTGACTCTGACTCCGACAGTGACTCTGATTCCGACAGTGATTCAGATTCCGACAGCGACTCTGACTCCGACAGTGATTCAGACTCAGACAGCGACTCTGATTCCGACAGTGACTCAGATTCCGATAGCGACTCAGACAGTGACTCTGATTCCGATAGCGCCTCTGATTCGGACGGCGACTCTGATTCAGACAGCGATTCAGACTCCGACAGCGATTCTGATTCCGACAGCGACTCTGACTCCGACAGTGATTCAGACTCAGACAGTGACTCAGACTCCGACAGTGACTCGGATTCGGACAGTGACTCTGACTCGGATAGTGACTCAGACAGCGACTCAGATTCCGATAGTGATTCAGATTCCGACAGTGACTCTGATTCAGACAGCGACTCAGACTCGGATAGTGACTCTGACTCAGACAGCGACTCAGACTCGGATAGTGATTCTGATTCAGACAGTGACTCAGATTCCGACAGTGATTCAGATTCCGACAGTGACTCTGACTCGGATAGTGACTCAGATTCCGACAGTGATTCAGATTCCGACAGTGATTCAGATTCCGACAGTGATTCAGATTCCGACAGTGATTCAGATTCCGACAGCGACTCAGATTCAGACAGCGACTCAGATTCAGACAGCGACTCTGATTCGGATAGCGACTCTGATTCGGATAGCGATTCAGACTCGGATAGTGACTCTGACTCAGACAGCGACTCTGATTCCGACAGTGATTCTGATTCGGATAGCGATTCAGACTCGGATAGTGACTCTGACTCAGACAGCGACTCTGATTCCGACAGTGACTCTGATTCGGACAGCGACTCTGACTCAGACAGTGACTCTGACTCTGATTCCGACAGCGATTCAGACTCCGATAGTGATTCAGATTCCGACAGCGATTCAGATCTTGATGAGCCAACAGAGATTGAAGTTTCTGAAGATGGCACTAAAGTGACTGGTAAAGGTGAGCCTGAGTCAGAAGTGATCATCACTGATCAAGATGGCAAGGTGATTGGTAAAGGTGAAGTCGATAAAGATGGTAACTTTGAAGTTGAGCTCGATAAGCCGACTGACGGTAATGATATAACCATAGGTCTAGAGGATGGCGCTGGTAATAAATCACCTGAAGTGACTAAATCAACACCAGATAAAGTTGCACCTGATGCGCCGACTAGTTTATCTGTTGGATCAGATGGGAAGTCAGTTTCGGGTAAAGGTGAGCCTGGTGCAAAAGTTGTTATTAAAGATAACAAAGGCCAAGAGATCGCAACAGGAACTGTCAATAGTGATGGTAGTTTTAAGGTTAATCTTAAGAATCCTACGAATGGCAGTGATATTAAAGTTGGACTAATTGATGATTCAGGAAACAAATCACCTGAAGTGACTAAATCAACACCAGATAAAGTTGCACCTGATGCGCCGACTAATTTATCTGTTGGATCAGATGGGAAGTCAGTTTCGGGTAAAGGTGAGCCTGGTGCAAAAGTTGTTATTAAAGATAACAAAGGCCAAGAGATCGCAACAGGAACTGTCAATAGTGATGGTAGTTTTAAGGTTAATCTTAAGAACCCTACGAATGGCAGTGATATTAAAGTTGGGCTAGTTGATGGTTCAGGAAATAAATCACCTGAAGTGACTAAATCAACACCAGATAAAGTTGCACCTGATGCACCGACGAATCTATCTGTTGGATCAGATGGGAAGTCAGTCTCGGGTAAAGGCGAGCCTGGTGCAAAAGTTGTTATTAAGAACAACAAAGGCCAAGAGATCGCAACAGGAACTGTCAATAGTGATGGTAGTTTTAAGGTTAATCTTAAGAACCCTACGAATGGCAGTGATATTAAAGTTGGGCTAGTTGATGGTTCAGGAAACAAATCACCTGAAGTGACTAAATCAACACCGGATAAAGTTGCACCTGATGCGCCGACCAATCTATCTGTTGGATCAGATGGGAAGTCAGTTTCGGGTAATGGTGAGTCGAATGCTAAGGTAATTATTAAAAATAGTGGTGGTACCGTTATAGCTACGGGCGTGGTTAACAGTAATGGTAACTTTAAGGTCAATCTAAAGAATCCTACTAATGGGAGGAATATTAAAGTAGGTTTAGAGGATGCAGCTGGAAATAAGTCTCCTGAAATATTGAAAGGAACTCCTGATAAGGTTGCCCCTAATGCACCAACAGATTTGGTTGTCTCAAATGATGCGAAACTGGTGAGTGGCAAGGGTGAACCAGGAGCTACAGTTCAAATAAGAAACAGTGAAGGTATAGCTATTGGGAAAGGGATTGTAGGTGCTAATGGCCTATTTAAAATTCCTATCACAATAGGGAAATCTCAAAGCTTAAGTGTAACATTAAAAGATAAGGCTAATAATCAGTCTAGACCTGGAAGTGTTTTTGCTAAAGTGCCTGCTCCGGAATATGAGATTGTTTATCAATATGAGAAAAAACCACAGCAAACAGTCGGAATGAATATACAAACGGGTCCAGCACTTAGGGATACGGCAAGAGCTAATTTTACTATAGCCCAAAAATCATCAGTTAGTAATATTGTTGTTTCTATGGCTACAAATGGAGCAAGAGGTACAGCTCAGCTCTATAATGCAGGTAAGTTATTAGCATCGAAGCCTATTACGCGAGATTCGGCGATCGTTTTTACTGGACCATTTAAAGCTTCTGGTACCTATCAAGTTGTTATTCAAGCTACGGGTACAATTAGATCCGCTAATGTTAGATATGTGGAAACAGTCGCTGTGCCGAAAAAAGTCCTTAAGCCACGTATGGCTAGAGCATTATTTGAAGAGGATGAGTTAAATCCTGACTTAGAAAGTAATCGTATTACCACTAGTAAGATAGAAGGTCTTTCTTTAGATGATCAGGTTATTACTACTAATATATTAGATGATACTGAGGGTCATGCAGTTGTTGACTCTGACATAGAAGATAATTTTACTTTAGATGAAGAAGTAGATTATATCGATACGGATCTCTCTAATAATCCTATTGATTTAACTGAAGAACATGTTGATTTAGAGGATCTTCTAGACTTAGCTGAAACTGAGTTGAAAGAAGAGTTAGTAAATTCTGATGACTTATATGATCTTGAAAACTTAGAAGATCTAATTATTGAAGAAGATGCAGAGCTAGTTCAATTAGATGAGTTGGAGCTTGAAGAGTCTGAATCTTCAGTAGACGAAGAAATATTGGATGAAACTAATGCTTTAGTTGATTCTAGTGATTTTGACGTTCAACCGGTAGTTGATCCATTGAATGATTTGCTCGATCCTAATTAAATAATTATTTAATAGAGACATTAGTGAAATATCAAAGTGCTGGCGAAACCTATTTGTCAGCCTTTTTTGATTTTAAATAGAGGTTTAAGTAGCGATGAATAAAATTTATCGAGTTATTTGGAGTTATGCTAAAAATGCATATGTAGTAGTTTCTGAGTTAGCTTCAAAAAAAAGGCAATCAAAAAGCACCAATAGAACAGTAGTTATAAAACGATCTATGGTAGGAATTATTATTCTATTATTGGTCGCTAATCCAGGTTATCCAAAAATACAGACTGCGGCTGAGAATACTATCAAAGTCTCGGATAGTGGTAAAGAGAATGGCGTTACTGCTGATGAAGCAAAAGCAACTAATAATGGATCAATAGCGATTGGCGGTGGAGCAGATGCTAATGGCATTAATGAGGAAACTTATCGAGCTACAATAGCTATTGGCTGGTATGCGAAAGCTTTACTTGGTGGTGTATCTATGGGGGCAAGAGCTGATGCGGGAGATGAATCTGTTGCATTGGGATTTTGGACGAAGGCAGAGTTAGAAAAAAGTGTTGCCCTTGGTGCTAGGGCAGAGGCTAAAGCCGGGTCCTCGATAGTAGTAGGGCATAAAGCTATTGTAAATAACATAGGGGGTATTGCTATTGGTGAGTCGAGTATAGTTTCAGGGGATAATTCTATTTCTATAGGGCGGTTAGCAGAATCAAGTGGTGAAAAAAGCCTATCTATAGGTGCTAATGCTAAAGCGAAAGATATAGGGGCTATCGCTATTGGTAGAAATGCAGAAGCCAGTTCTAATAGTTCTATATCTATAGGTAATGAAACTAAATCGGGAAGATTAGGTGTAAGTATTGGTTTTAATTCAGAATCAGCTGAAAATTCAGTTGCGTTAGGCCCAAATGCTAAAGCTACTAGTGTTAATAGTACTGCTATTGGTATAAGTTCAGTAGCAACATCAGCTGGAGCTACAGCGTTAGGGAAAAGTGCTAGCGCGCAGGGAGAAAATAGTGTAGCTATTGGACACTCGTCTATTGCTAATGAAGCAAATACAGTCTCTTTTGGTAAGAGTGATTCAGAAAGAAGGCTTGTTAATATTTTAAAAGGGAGAAATGATACAGATGCCGTTAACGTATCACAGCTGAAGGGTGTGACACAAGCCTTGGGTGGTGGTGCTGAAGTAAAAGAAGATGGCTCTATCAAAGCGCCTAGCTATGAAGTGGGTGGTCAAAAGGCTGATAACGTAGGTGAGGCATTAACCAATATCGACAATAACCTAAAAGGTGTTGTTGAGGGTGGTCTTAAATTTGCAGGAGATGATGCTGATGTTAAAGGTGGCGTCAAGTTAGGGGAAGTTGTTAACCTTAAAGGGGGCGCAGAAGGCAAGTTAACGGATAAGAATATCGGTGTTGTTGCTGATGTTGATGATGCGGGAGTGCTTAAATCTCTCGATGTTAAACTTGCTGAAAAGATCGATCTTGGTGAGACAGGTTCAGTGACGACTGGTCAGACTGTTGTGAATAACGATGGCGTGAAAGTCGGCGATAAGGTTGTGCTGAATGATCAAGGTTTAACTTTAGGTAATGGCGCTCCAAGTATTATGAAAAATGGTATCAATGCGGGTAACAAGAAAATTACCGGCGTTGCTAACGGTGCGGACGATAATGACGCTGTTAACATGGCGCAATTAAAAGAGCGAGATGAAAAGATCACCAATATCAATACTGGTAAAGCAGGTCTTGTGAAGCTTGAGGGCGATAAGATCGTCATTAATAACGAGCTTGCGAAAGATGCTCCTACTTTTGATTTCTCAAATGGTGGTGTCGCTCGTACTTTAGCAGGTGTTACCGCAGGTAAAGTGGATACGGATGCTGTAAACGTGTCACAGCTGAAGGGTGTGACACAAGCCTTGGGTGGTGGTGCTGAAGTAAAAGAAGATGGCTCTATCAAAGCGCCTAGTTATGAAGTGGGTGGTCAAAAGGCTGATAACGTAGGTGAGGCATTAACCAATATCGACAATAACCTAAAAGGTGTTGTTGAGGGTGGTCTTAAATTTGCAGGAGATGATGCTGATGTTAAAGGTGGCGTCAAGTTAGGGGAAGTTGTTAACCTTAAAGGGGGTGCAGAAGGCAAGTTAACGGATAAGAATATCGGTGTTGTTGCTGATGTTGATGATACGGGAGTGCTTAAATCTCTCGATGTTAAACTTGCTGAAAAGATCGATCTTGGTGAGACAGGTTCAGTGACGACTGGTCAGACTGTTGTGAATAACGATGGCGTGAAAGTCGGCGATAAGGTTGTGCTGAATGATCAAGGTTTAACTTTAGGTAATGGCGCTCCAAGTATTACGAAAAATGGTATCAATGCGGGTAACAAGAAAATTACCGGCGTTGCTAACGGTGCGGACGATAATGACGCTGTTAACATGGCGCAATTAAAAGAGCGAGATGAAAAGATCACCAATATCAATACTGGTAAAGCAGGTCTTGTGAAGCTTGAGGGCGATAAGATCGTCATTAATAACGAGCTTGCGAAAGATGCTCCTACTTTTGATTTTTCAAATGGTGAAGGAACACGTACTTTAGCAGGTGTTACCGCAGGTAAGGTGGATACGGATGCTGTAAACGTGTCACAGCTGAAAGGAGTGACGGATGCCTTAGGTGGTGGCGCTGAAGTAAATGCAGATGGCTCTATCAAAGCGCCTAGTTATGAAGTGGGTGGTCAAAAGGCTGATAACGTAGGTGAGGCATTAACCAATATCGACAATAACCTAAAA
>NZ_QEWR01000006.1 GCF_003121925.1 Ignatzschineria indica
CGTATCTGGCGCAGTTACCTCGCCTGGTTCTGATTCATTTCCTGAATCATCTTTTAACACGACTTCTAGCTCTTCACCATTCGTTAATGGCGGATCTAACTTAATGTCAAAGTTTCCATCAGCATCAACTTCGCCTTCGGCAATGACCTTACCGTCAGCATCTTTAATGATTACGTCAGCATTTGGTTCACCTTTACCACTAACGTTAGTACCATCTTCGGAAACCACTAAATCAGTTGGTACATCTGGTGCTGTCGTATCTGGTGCAGTTACCTCACCTGGTTTTGATTCATTTCCTGAATCATCTTTTAACACAACGTCTAGCTCTTCCCCATTCGTTAATGGCGGATCTAACTTAATGTCAAAGTTTCCATCAGCATCAACTTCGCCTTCGGCAATGACCTTACCGTCAGCATCTTTAATGATTACGTCAGCATTTTGTTCACCTTTACCACTAACGTTAGTACCATCTTCGGAAACCACTAAATCAGTTGGTACATCTGGTGCTGTCGTATCTGGTGCAGTTACCTCACCTGGTTTTGATTCATTTCCTGAAAACTTTCCGTCACTATCACTACTGGAAGACAACGCGGCAACTAATCCTCCTGCGGCAACTCCCCCAGCTAAAAGAGGCAACCATGCAATTCCATCCTCATCATCTTCAAAAAGAAGGTCAGAATGAAGATCATCGTGAAGAAGAAAGAAGTTCTCTATCACAATGACTTGTCCATTCTTAAGTTTTAAGACAAGATTATTTCCCTCTTGAATAAACTCAGCGACATCGGCACGATACATGCCCGTATGAACGATAGAAGCATCGTTTAATACAATTTTGGAACTATTAACTGTAACTTCGTTAGATGATTTTTTATTTACAACTAAGAATGTTGAGCTAGACATAACTATGACCTTAATTTTTTAATTCACTGATGAGGAATAAATGAAGCAGAGCATAACCTGGTATGTTGCACGCAACATACTATAAGGAAATCTAATCTATTATCCTTTAAGCAGATAAATGATTAACTCTTAATATATTTTAAATGATATTGATGAGGGGCTTTCTAAACGTATTAATATATTAAAATAATAATACCTACTAATGGTAATCTTAATCTTTATGATATATACAATCTATAATTTCTTGAGACTGTTCTTGATAATAAAAGGTTTACCTTTAAAATCTACGGACAATATATAATCCTGATAATATTGACCATCATTAACTTGTAAAGTCATATCATAGATAGAACTCTGCCCTAAGCAGTTTTCCACCCGAAAACTATAGTCTCCTGGACTTAAGTAATATTGCTGGTGTTCGTTAATTAAATAACTACCCACCTTTTGCCCATTAATATAGAGTTCGATCGGACAACTACTCTCTGTTAACTGACCGTTACCACCAATTTTCCTATCTCTTTCAACATTTATAAGAAGCTTATCCGAGGATACACCTTCAAGCGGTGGATGATAATCAATTGCGGCATTAGCGACAGCCAAAAAAACCATAAACACAGAAATAAAAACTGCTCTAACAATTGACTTTAAAAAAATATTTCTCATAAATTTATATAATAACTTTGGGCAACATATCAAAAGCGACATAAAATAACTTGCTCAGTATATATACAGATAATATATGTGTCAATAATCATAAATAATTGTATAAGCCCCAAACACCAGCATTATTCATATACTTCGAAGTTTTTTGTTTTTAGAAAAGTATTGTAAATAAAATAAAAAAATAAATATAATTTCAAGACAAAATAAAAGCCTCGTAAGTTTACGAGGCTTCGATAAAACAGACAGTACAGGACTACTAAATATCTATACTAAATATCTAAATTACCAACCATCTGTGCATTTTCTTCGATAAATTCACGACGAGGTTCAACTTCATCCCCCATCAACATGGTGAAGACTTCATCTGCCTTAACCGCATCTTCAACTTTAACCTGCAGAAGCCTGCGAGAATCTGGATCCATTGTTGTCTCCCATAACTGCTCGGCATTCATCTCTCCAAGACCTTTATAGCGGGAGACTTGTTGTCCTTTTTTAGCCTCATCAATCAACCAGTCTAAACCTTGTTTAAAGCCACTAATCTTAAAGCGTTTTTCACCACGCTGCACAAAAGCACCCGGTTGAATAAGCGCGTGTAATTCAGTTGCGAGAATAGCGATCTCTTGATATTCATTTGAGTTAATAAAGCGAGCATCAATGAGGTATTTATCGGTGATATTGTAACGCTCACCCAAAATAGTGATCTCTTTTGCTTCAGGATTTGCAACTACTTGGTAATTTACTGCCCCTTCAGAGATATCTCGTTGTAACTCTGTCTCTAACATCTTAGCCCAATCAGCGGCATCGGCCGTCGCTAACATCTCTTCTGTTAATGCCGGCATTTCAAGTAGATGATAGAGAACCTCTTCTGGTACTCGGTGACCAATACGATGGATAATATGTTCAACTCTCATTAACTGCTTCGCTAACGATTCCATCACAACCGACGAGATTGCCGGCGCATCACTACTTGGATGCATAGAACCATTTTCTAAAGCGGTATTTAAGAAATAGAGTGCAAGTTCATTATCATCTTTAATATAAGTTTCTTGTCTGCCACGCTTAACCTTATAGAGCGGAGGTTGCGCAATATAGATATGTCCACGCTCAACAAGTTCACGCATTTGACGATAGAAGAAGGTCAAAAGGAGCGTTCGAATATGCGCACCATCAACGTCAGCATCCGTCATAATAACGATCCGATGATAACGCAGCTTGTCAGGGTCAAATTCATCACGACCAATCCCACAACCGAGCGCAGTAATTAATGTACCAATCTCAGCGGAGCTAATCATTCGATCAAATCGTGCTCGCTCTACATTTAAGATCTTCCCTTTCAAAGGAAGAATTGCTTGGAATTTACGGCTGCGCCCCTGCTTTGCAGATCCCCCCGCCGAGTCCCCTTCCACAATAAAGAGCTCTGATTTTGCAGGATCTTTTTCTTGACAATCTGCAAGTTTTCCAGGTAATCCTGCGATATCAAGTGCGCTCTTTCTTCGAGTGTTTTCTCTCGCTTTTCTAGCAGCTTCACGCGCCATCGCCGCATCGATAATTTTTGAGGTAATCGCTTTAGCATCTTCAGGACGCTCTAAAAGAAATTCCTCTAAACGCTCTGCTAAGATACTATCAACCACAGGACGCACTTCACTCGAAACTAACTTCTCTTTTGTCTGTGAAGAGAATTTAGGCCCCGGAATCTTCACAGAGATAATTGCCGTTAAACCTTCACGCGCATCATCGCCTGTTGTGGCAACTTTTGTTTTCTTTAAAAGCCCTTCCTCTTGCATATAGCGGTTAAGCGTTCTTGTCATTGCCGCTCTAAAACCGGCAAGATGCGTTCCACCATCACTTTGAGGGATATTATTGGTATAACAGAAAACACTCTCTTGATAACCATCAGTCCATTGAAGAGAGATCTCAACACTAATATTATCTTTTTGACAATTACAATAGAAAATTTGAGGATGGATCTTATTACGGTTTTTGTTAATCAGCTCAACATAAGCCTTAATTCCACCTTCATATTGAAAAACATCTTCTCGGTCATCTCGCTCATCACGCAGAGTAATACGAATTCCTGAATTAAGGAATGCAAGCTCTCTTAGTCGCTTATAGAGCGTATCATAATCAAAATCAATATTATTGAAGACCTCTTTACTCGGCTTGAAATAGACCGTCGTTCCCGTTTTATCTGTCTCTCCGATCTCTCTTAAGGGGTAATCAGGATCCCCCAAAGTGTATTCCTGCTCATGAACTTTACCATGTTTATAGATGGTTAATTTCAACTTTGAAGAGAGTGCGTTGACAACAGAAACCCCAACACCATGTAGACCGCCGGAGATAGCATTATCTTCAAACTTTCCTCCAGCATGAAGCACCGTCATAACAACCTGCGCTGATGACACCCCTTCTTCAGGATGAATCTCAACAGGAATACCACGGCCGTTATCCGTTACTGTTACAGAGTTATCAACATGAATTGTGATGCTGATATCGTCACAATGCCCCGCTAATGCCTCATCGATCGCATTATCGAGAACTTCAAACACCATATGATGAAGACCGGTACCATCATCGGTATCTCCAATATACATTCCAGGGCGCTTACGAACAGCATCTAACCCTCTTAAAACCTTGATACTTGGAGATTGACTTTCAGTTGTCATTCACAATACCTCTTTATTGATTCTGATAAAACTTTTGTAAAATTTATAGCTCTTAACTAAACCTTAATATTAATTAATCTCTCTAATAGAGATCTCCCATAAAGTTCAATGAAAGCCCTATAAACTTTTTATGATAATTCTGTAATAAGTTTGTAATAGCTCTGCAATAATTTTGCCACCTAATCTACAATTAAATTTGTCAAAAAATTGCAAAAAACTACTAATCTTTTTTCTTATAATAGCTCTCGATTATACCATTTTTTGCGCAATCCCGTCATTAAGTTGATAGTAACTTCTTTCTGAGATCAGAGTAGGATCGGTTAACTCAGGAAACTCATCTGCTTCTAAGCAGGTCACAAAGAGCTGCGATTTTTGCGCAATCAACTCCTCAAGAAGAATACGCCGCTTCTCTTGATCAAGCTCTGCAGTTAAATCATCCATTAAGAGAATCGTTGAAGCATTTTGAAGTTTCTGATGTAACTGAATTTGTGAAAGCATCAGCGCAATCGTTGCCAGCTTAATTTCACCACGTGATAGATGTTGTGTCACAATTCGTCCATTGCAACGTAGCGTAAAATCTCCTCGATGGGGACCTACCCGAGTAAAGGTCATCTGCCGATCCCGCTCTCTTGCCGTAAAGAGCTCCTCTTGCAATGCCCCTTCTGTAAATCCCGAAAGGTAATCTAAACGCCAAGCGGCATCTTGATCAATCAACCTTCCTAACAATAGGACAACTGAAGGGGTAATCTCCTCCACAAATCTCCGGCGATAACCATTTAATATCTCCCCCGATTCCGCTAATTCCAATTCAATGCTATTTAAAACAGCATTGGAGTAGCCCCCTTTTAGAGCAGCATTCCGTTGAGAGAGTGCCTTATCATAGCGTTGCCAGATACTGTGATAGAGATCGTAATTTTGAAATAACCCCCAATCCATAAATTGCCGGCGAGCTTTCGGCTCTGCCATCAGCTGTGTGCCGGTATCAGGCCCTAAAAAGAGCATCGGCAATAGTTTTGCAAGATGAGATCGACGCCGAATATTCTCACCATCTTGGCGAACGACTAACTCCGTTTTTGTTCGCTCAAGCCCTAAGCGAGAAGTCACTACCCCATCTAAAGAACGAAGCTCAGCAATAGCGCGAAGATAATCCGTTCCTTCGCAGATCGCTTGATTGATACGGGAGGTTCTAAAGGAATGGGTTTGAGATAAAAAGTAGAGCGCCTCAAGTAGTGAGGTCTTACCTGATGCATTTTTCCCGACAATTAAATTAAATTGCGAGTCAAAATCAAACTTTTGACTCGCTAAATGTCTAAAATTTTCAACTTGTAAAGATTGAATAATCACTCTGAATTAGAGTCTCATCGGCATAACAACATAACTGACACCATTACTATCTGAATTCTGAATCAGACAACTTGAGTTAATGGCCGTAAAACTTAAACGAACCATATCATCATCGAGGGCTTTTAGCGCATCAATCAGATATCCCACATTGAAGGCTGTTGTGAAGGTTTCCCCTTGGTAATTCACCTCAACCTCCTCCTCTGCTTGCTCCTGCTCAGGATTATTAACCTGTAATTTTAGAAGATAATCGGAGACTGTAAAACGAATACCGCGGAATTTATCTTGAGACAAGACGGATGCACGATTAAGCGCTTCGATCAATCCGACCCGATCCGCCACAATAATTTTATCCCCTAATGGAGGAACAACACGCTTATAATCAGGGAACTTGCCATCGATCAGTTTTGTTGTAAAGACAATACTTCCTAACTCTACACGCAGATGATTTTCGCTAAGCTCTAAATGAACTGGTGCCGATTCATTTTCAATAAGCTTCAGTAACTCTTCGACCCCTTTTCGAGGGATGATCAGCTGTTTTTGCATCTCAGAACTCTCCGGCAATTGGAGATAAGAGACAGAAAGACGATGTCCATCCGTTGCAACAGCATTGAGCTCTGTATCATTAACATCTAACAATAGACCATTTAAGAAGTATCGCACATCGGAAACGGCCATAGAGAAAGCAACCTTTTCAATCAGGCGACGAAGCTCATTTTTCGGCAGAGTCAATGTCTTTTCAAATTCTAAATGATCCGATACCGGATACTCATCTACCGGTAAGCAACTTAAGGTAAATCGTGAACGGCCCGCAGTGATAATTGCTCGCAGATTATCAACCTCAATCTGCACTTCAATGCCTTCTGGCAATGCTTTTAATATATCGAATAACTTTCTTGCCGGGAATGTAATGGCGCCCTGATCAACAGGGATATGGGGAAATGAGCAAGTTAACTCAATCTCCAAATCGGTGGTAGTGAGCGTAATCTCATCATCACTCGCAACACATTTAACATTCGCTAAAATGGGAAGCGTCTGCGTTCTATCAATTACACCGATGATCGCCTGCAGAGGCTTCATCAACTGTTCTCTTTGAATAACTAACTTCATAGGTCCTCTTTTAGTCTCTTCTTGGGTGAGCGATAGATATCGACGTTAACCAATATCTTTCTGAAATCGTCTCACATAAGATGTCGCTCACTATTACAGATCTGAAATTTTGCAGATATTGATCTTCAAAATTATAGCATGATATTTAAGAGCTTGCTATTGGTAAAAGCAAGTAGAAATCGGCGATCTCAAGCGATAGCCACTAATTATCTTGCTCTACCAGACTTATCCACAAACTTGTTAACAACCTCATTAATTGCAATCTTTTACTACCATCTTCTATTACTATTTAATAGCCGTGAATTTACTCCGTCATGCCTCAATATAATGGCTTTCTATAAACCTTCTTTCAAATACCGATCCTTTAAGGTGACATATTGTTTTGCAGAGAGATAGAGTCCTTCAATCTCCTCTTCACTCAATACCTTAATTCTTCGTGCCGGCGCCCCTACCCAAACTTCACCACTTCTCACAACTTTTCCCGGCGCTAAGAGCGCACCAGCCCCTAAAATACTGTGCGGCTCCACCCGTGAACCATCGAGTAAAATAGCGCGCATACCGATCAAAACCCCATCTCCAATGGTACAACCATGCAACATAGCGCCATGTCCAACTGTGACATCATTACCAATAATAGTAGGATATCCATCAGGAGGATTTGCACCAGGATTGGTCACATGGATTATAGATCCATCCTGAATATTGGTTCGATCACCAATCACAACACGATTAACATCGGCACGAATCACAACTCCCGGCCAGATTGAGACATCTTCTCCTAACGCAACATCACCAATAATGGTTGAACTTGAGTGAACCCAACTTTTCTGCCCTATTTTCGGTGTCATTCCCTCAAATGTAATAATATTCTCTGCCACTAAATTCTCTGCCATTAACCTATCTCCTAGACTACAACTTTTTTACACTTCAATTTTGTACCCATCATCATGAGCACTAAAGAATTCTGATGACCGATCTATTCAGCACCAATCATTAAGTACCGAACATTAAGTATTGATCATTCAGTATCACTATTACGAATGATTATTTAGTGAATGATATTCGTGAATGATCATTGTCATTCTATAACAATTCATTCTATAGTAATTTGAGCAACCAAAAATATTAATAAACGCACCATCGAGCGTTAACAGAAATATTCGATCATCAAAATCATGTATGGAATTATGGAATAGAGAATGAAGAAGAGTGTTACATCCGAAGAGAAGATCTCTCAAAATGAGCAGATTACAACTGAAGAATCATCAACAACTGACCCCTTAGCCCCCCATAGAGCGGCTATCGATAAGATTGATGCAGAAATTTTGCACCTCCTGAATGAACGCGCTAAAGAGGCAAAAGCGATCGGCGATATTAAGATCGCAAGTGGTGATAGTGAAATGTATCGCCCGGAGAGAGAAGCTCAAGTTCTAAAGAGTAAAATGGCAGCAAATCCAGGGCCTATTCCAGATATCGATATTGCCCGTCTCTTTCGCGAGATTATGTCTGTCTGTCTCTCATTAGAGAAACCGCTCAATATTGCTTACTTAGGCCCGGAAGGAACTTTTACTGAAGAGGCAGCCATTAAACACTTCGGCGGTGCGGCGAAACGCCTTCCCATTCGAACGATCGATGAGATCTTTCATGCCGTAGAGTCAGGAAAGTTTGATTTTGGTGTTGTTCCCATTGAAAACTCAACGGAAGGAGCAGTGAATCAGACTCTCGACTGCTTCCCCACCTCAAATGTCTATATCTGTGGTGAAACAGAGTTAAAGATCCACCAAAACTTAATGTCCCATGAATCTGAGCTACAATCGATCAAGACTGTTTATGCTCATCCACAATCCCTAGCTCAATGTCGTTCCTGGCTCGATGAGTATCTTCCTCATGCAGAGCGTATCGCTACAAACTCCAATGCCGGTGCAGTTCAACGCGCCAATAACGAATCGGGAACTGCGGCCTTAGGAGGGAAGCAAGCAGCTGAAGTCTACGGCGTCCCCATATTGGAAAAAAATATTGAAGATAATCTCACCAATAGTACGCGGTTTCTAATTATCGGCACAAAACGTATCCCACCAAGTGGTAATGATAAGACAACGATACTTGTCTCGGCCAATGATCGCCCCGGCTTGTTGCTCCATCTAATTGCGCCACTCTCAAAGTACAATATTACAATGACACGCATTGAGTCCCGCCCCTCTAAAAATAGCAATTGGAGCTATATCTTCTTTATCGATGTTTTAGGACATTTTGAGGAACATGGCTTAAAATTAGCTTTAAAAGAGATTGAAGAGGTCTCCTCTTTCTTTAAGGTATTGGGATCCTATCCCGTTGCTCTCTACTGATAGCAGTAAGCTCAATCAGTTCGATAGAGGGAATAGATATAGAGGAGATAGATAAATAGCCCATGGTAAATAGATATCTATCCATTGCGATATCTATCCATTGCCGGTTTCAATAAACTGAAATCTTCATAATGATAGAATAGTAAGCAGTTATAGTAAAAATTTAGCGTGAAGGTCGGTACTTACCGGCCTTTTTGATCTTTTAGATTTTCCTCTTATCACCCTATCAACTCTTCCCGAAAGGGCGTCGTATTACAATAAGGAATACTTCATGGAAAAAATTTCACTTCCTAAACCAGATATTGTCTTTATCAAAAATCTTCAACTCGATGTTATTATCGGCATCTATCCCCATGAACGCACGAACTCTCAACCCATTACGCTCAATCTTGAGATGGAATGGAATAACCGCCCTGCAGCAAATAGTGATGATATTACTCTGACGCTTGACTATGAAAAGGTGAGTAATTACATTAAAGATTTTGCCAAAAACTCCTCCTTTCAACTCGTAGAAACCTTTACTGAACTATTAGCTAAAAAACTGATCGAAGAATTTAATATTCCGGCATTAACGATCGAACTCAATAAGCTTCAAGCAATTGAACAGACTGATGCTGTAGGTGTAAGAATCTATCGAGAAAGAGACCATTACCTCACAGAAACGCTCAGCGAGTAGGAAGCAGACGTAAAAGAGAGAGGAGAGATAAACGCAAAAAATAGATGTTCAACAGCGACAATTTCCCAACCATAAAAAAGAGGCTCATCTTCAATGAGCCTCTTATAAAGATTCAATAGGGATAACGATCGTAGATATAACGATCGATTTGGTGAATCATTTGGTGAATCGATTTAACGCTTATATCGCGTGATATCAAGCCCTTCAGTGCTAATCTCAGGTGTTTCTCCTGCAATCAAATCACTCACATAACGGCCACATCCTGCCGCCATGGTCCAACCGAGCGTTCCGTGACCGATATTTAAGAAGAGATTATCATATTTTGCGCGACCTAAAATAGGCGTTCCATCAGGTGTTGCCGGTCTTAAACCGGTCCAGAAAATCCCCTCTGGAATATCTCCCCCTTCCGGATAGAGATCTTTTGTCACAAATTCCAATGTCTCGCGGCGACGCGGATCAAGGCTCAAGTCATAACCCATCACTTCTGCCATACCGCCAACACGAATACGCTCATCAAAACGGGTAATCGCAATCTTATAAGTCTCGTCCAAAATAGTGGACTTCGGCGCCATATCAGGATTTGTGATAGGGATTGTTAAAGAGTAACCTTTTAGCGGATAAACCGGGATTTCAATTCCGATCGGAGCGAGCTTTTCAGCACCATAACTCCCTAAACAGACCGCATAAGCATCTGCTGTTAATCGCTCACCATCAACAATAACGCCGGTAACCTTCTTCCCATCTACTTCGATCTTATCGACAATAGCACCAAACTTAAATTCTACACCTAGCGCTTTTGCTTTTTCTGCAAGACGACTTGTATAGAGATAGCAATCTCCTGTCTCGTCATTAGGAAGACGGAGTCCTCCCGCTAATTTATCAACTGTTTTTGCCAATGCTGGCTCTACAGCAACGATACCATCACGATCGAGCACTTCATAAGGAACATTAAACTCCTCCAATACCGCGATATCGCTCTTAATCGCTTCCATCTGCTTTTCGGTTCTTAAGAGCTGTGTTGTCCCTAAAGTTCTCTCTTCATAATGAAGATCGATCTCAGCACGTAAATCTCTTAAACAATCTCGGCTATATTCAGAGATACGAACCATCCGCGCCTTATTAGTTGCATAGCTCTTCTCATTACAATTTAAGAAGAGATCCCACATCCACTTATACTGTTTTAAGCTAGAGGTAGGACGAATTGCCAAAGGTGCATGCTTGCTCTGCATAAGCCATTTAATCGCTTTCATTGGGATTCCCGGCGCCGCCCATGGGGATGCATAACCCGGTGAGATCTGCCCCGCATTACCGTAGCTTGTTTCAAGTCCTGCTCCATCCTGTCGATCAACAACGGTGACTTTAAAACCTTTTTTAGCTAAAAAATATGCGAGTGAGGTGCCAACAGCACCGCTTCCTAATACCAATACTTGCATGATTACATGCCCCTCCTAGGCTCTAGTAAATACGCTTTGACTTTCATCTTTCTCTTTTTATGCTTATAATAATCTCTTTTTGAGATACTACATGCATAATGCTTTTGTGAAGAGATCATTATACAGAGTTCTCAAAATTAGCTTAAAAATTTGCCGTAATAGTTGACTTAAACCTATAAACAAAAGCTAGCTGTTGTGCGCTATTTCCCACAATTTTAGGAATTCTGATCAATGTCTTTTGATACATTATTAACCGCTTTTCAAACAATCCTTTGGGACTATCTGCTAGTCTACCTCCTTTGTGGTACCGGGATTCTCTACACCTTTCTCCTAAAAGGGATTCAGGTTCGAAAATTTAAGAGCGCCCTAAAGACCTTAATTGCCAAGTTTTCCCTCTCAGGAAAACGAGCAGATAAGAAGGGAATGAGTTCATTTCAAGCAGTATCAACCGCCATTGCAGGACAGGTAGGAACGGGGAATCTCGCAGGACCAGCAACAGCAATTATCGCCGGTGGGCCAGGAGCTCTCTTCTGGATGTGGGTCTCCTCCTTTTTTGGAATGGCGACCATCTATGCAGAAGCAATTTTAGCGCAAAAATATCGCACCTATGATCGTACAGGACAGATTGTAGGAGGCCCGGCTTACTATATTGAGAAAGGGTTAGGTATCAAATGGCTTGCCATCCTCTTTGCCATCTTCATCATTCTAGCGCTCGGCATTATTGGCAATATGGTGCAGTCAAACTCGATTGCATCAGCCTTTGAAAAGTCACTCTCGATTCCCACTTGGATCACGGCACTTGTAGTTTCACTGCTCGTTGCCTTCGTTATTATTGGTGGGATTCGCAATATTGCCGCCTTTACTGAAAAAGTTGTCCCTTCAATGGCCTTCTTCTACCTTCTAGGAGCTATCATCGTCTTGGGCCTCAATTATCAATATATCTTCCCGGCATTAAAGATGATTGTTATTGCCGCTTTCAATCCTGAAGCGGTTTTAGGAGGTGGCGCCGGAATTGCGATTCAGCAAGCAATGCGCTTAGGTATTGCACGAGGGCTCTTCTCAAATGAAGCGGGAATGGGTTCAACCCCTCATGCTCATGCAGTAGCAAAGGTTAAAACGCCCGAAGAGCAAGGTTATATTGCCATGATGGGGGTCTTTGTTGTCGGCATTATCGTAACTTTGACAGGTCTTGTGATTATTACCTCAGGGATACGAGGCTGGGAAGCCTCAATGAGTGACAATCCCTCCTTTCTCTCCTTCTTTGACGGTCACGGTACCGGCATTACCATCACCCAATATGCCTATGAGATGGTATTTGGCTCTATCGGAGGCATCTTTATCGCAATCTCCCTACTCTTTTTTGCCTTCTCAACCATTATTGGCTGGTACTACTATGCCGAAACAAATGTTCGCTATCTCTTTAAAAGTCGTGCGGCTGTACCCATCTTTCAGCTAATTGCTGTTATTGGCATCTTTTTTGCTGCCTTTATCCATGTCGATATTGTCTGGCAGATGGCGGATCTCTTTAACGGTTTAATGGTGCTTCCTAATATCACAGCACTCCTACTTCTTGCGCCCATAGTGGTCCTCGAAACAACAGGGCTTGCTTGGCACAATATCCCACTATTTGGGAAATTGGGTAAAAAGAAAATATAAAAAAAGAAGCGTACAGAGAACAACAGATAGGAACAATGAATAAAAGAACAACGAATAAGAAAGAGAGGGGGAGTGTGTAAGATCTTGATCATCGCTGTTGCAAAATAGATTAGAGGATCTATTATCAGTAATAAGCTTTAGTCCCGCTTTTACCACCTAGAAGGATATTAAATATGAAACCTCTCTCTATCGGCTTAGTCGCCCACGATGCAAAGAAAAAGCTCTTGGTAGATTGGATCGGAGATTATCTCCCCTACTTTAGACAACATAATCTCTACGCAACAGGAACTACCGGATCCCATATTTTAGAGGCTTATCCCGATCTCTCTTTAACAAGATTGAAGAGCGGTCCTCTCGGGGGCGACCAACAATTAGGATCGATGATCTGTACTGATAAACTCGATATGTTGATCTTCTTTACAGATGCCTTAACGCCAATGCCCCATGATGTTGATGTTAAAGCATTGATTCGTCTCTCAACGCTCTACAATATTCCGATCGCTTGCAATACGGCAACAGCAAGTCTCTTGATGCAAGCAGTCTTAATCGACAATGATTACGATCATCAGTTAGAAGATCAGGATCATTAGTTACGAAGTGCAGATTGGAGCGTAAGCCCCCTTTTTAAGAGTAATCAATCGCTCAAAAGAGAAGAAACATCATCATAAAAAGCGCTATTTGAATGGCAGAGTCATCATCTTTAATGATCATTAACTCTACCGTTCGATAGCGCTTCTTTTATTGGCGACTCACGAGAGAATTCTTTCAGACAAGTCGATCAATCATAAATCGATCGATCATCTCCTATTAAGAGAGAGCATGAAAGAGAAAGTTTTAATAGAGTCCCGGCTGTGGCAAGAGTGCCTTAATAGTCGAAATCACCCCTAATCCTAACTCTCGCATCATCTTACTCAATGGATCCTCTTTCTCTGTAAAATCGATCAATGCCGGCGCTTGCCACTCTCTAGCCACTGAAGCTGCTGAACCTAAACCATCGATCAATCCAAGAGAGAGCGCCTGCTCCCCATTCCAAACAAGACCACTATAGAGTAGCGGATTATCAGCATCTTTTAATCGAGAACCGCGCCCCTCTTTCACTGCAGTAATAAATTGTTGATGGACACCATCGAGCACGCCTTTCCACAATTCCGTCTCAACAGGATTTTGGGGTGAAAAGGGATCGAGAAAAGCTTTATATTCACCTGATGTATAGAGCCTACGCTCAATACCGATCTTATCCATCAGCTCGACAAAACCAAAACTCGCCGCAGTCACCCCGATCGATCCCACTAAACTCGCTTTATCCGCATAGATCTTATCTGCAGCAGCCGCAATATAGTAAGCTCCCGAAGCGCCAATATCTTCAATCACGGCAAAAAGCTTCTTATGGGGATAGAGCGCACGAAGACGATTAATCTCATCATAGACATAACCGCTCTGTACCGGAGATCCTCCCCCTGAATTGATTCGCAATATAATTCCGACAGCTTTAGGATCTTGATAAGCTTTCCCTAGAGCTGATATCAATCTTGCAGCGCTTGCATCACTATTTTCAGCAATAATCCCCTTTAGATCGATTACCGCACTATAACGATCGAGAACACGCCCCTCTGAATCAACCTTAATCGCTCCGCTTTCGATCGATCTTCCGGCAAAAAAGAGTAATACCATTAGGAGAAAGAGAAAGCCAAAGAGCAATCGGAAAAAGATGGTCCAACGTCTCTTTCTCCGTGCCTCAACAGTTGCATTGTTGAGGGCATTCGCTAATGCTGCTGCTAAATGCGCTGAATTAATCCCATCACTATTACTATCACGACCACTCCCACTTTGATAATGACCTTCTAAAGCGCCCCGATCTAGCGGTGGAATATGATTGATCGACTCTCTACTCATCTCTTCTCTCCCTATTTGGCAAAAACCCTTACTGCCGAGCAATAAGGGTTCTCTTGTCAATTTTGATTCTATCCATCATCGGGCATCAACCCATGATACCAATAACATAATACCGATAACATATTAGCGGCGTGGCAATTTACCTTTGAGTGAGCGCATCATCTTTCTAACACCGCCCCCTTTAAATTGCTTCATCATCCGTTGCATCTGATCAAACTCTTTTAAAAGTTTATGGACTTCTTGAATATTGACACCTGCACCATCAGCGATCCGTTTACGGCGTGGCGCTTTAATCAATTTATGATCGGCTCTCTCTGCCGGCGTCATGGAATTAATAATGGCAATCTTCTGCACGAAGATCTTATCGTCCACTTTCCCTTTAGCTTTCTCTGCAATATCACCCATTCCCGGCAATTTGGTCAGTAGCGTATTGATCCCACCCATATTGAGCATCTGCTCCATCTGTGCTTTGAAGTCATTAAGATCGAGGCCTTCCCCTTTCTTAAATTTCTTCGTGATCCGCTCCGCCTCTTCCCGGTCAACCTTAGCTTCCATCTCTTCAACTAAAGAGAGCACATCTCCCATATCTAAAATACGAGATGCTAGACGATCGGGATGGAAAGGCTCTAATGCTTCAAGTTTTTCACCAACCCCTAAAAACTTAATCGGTTTTTGAGTGATATGACGAATCGAAAGAGCCGCACCACCACGCGCATCACCATCGATCTTTGTCAAAACAACACCCGTTAAAGGGAGCGCATCATTAAAGGCTTTTGCCGTATTTGCCGCATCTTGCCCTGTCATACTATCGACCACAAAGAGTGTCTCGATAGGATTGAGCACTTGATGGATCTCTTGGATCTCGGTCATGAGCGTCTCATCAATATGGAGTCGACCTGCAGTATCGACAATTAAGACATCCGCATTCATCAGTTTTGCGCTCTCTAATGCACGGCGCGCAATCTCTTGTGGCTTTTCATCTCCCGTTGAAGGGATAAACTCTGCACCCACTTGACCTGCTACTTTTCGTAGCTGCTCAATAGCAGCCGGTCGATAGACGTCCGCACTTACAACAGCTACCTTTTTACGCTCACGCTCTTTGAGATAACGCGCTAACTTACCAACACTTGTGGTCTTACCCGCCCCTTGAAGACCTGCCATAAGGATTACTGCCGGTGGCTGTGTCTGCAGGTTTAAGGTTTCATTACTCTCGCCCATAATATTGATGAGCTCTTCATGAACCACTTTCACAAAAACTTGCCCAGGGTTTAAACTCTCGATCACTTCACGACCAACAGCACGCTCTTTCACTTGGTTAATAAACTCACGAACCACAGGCAACGCAACGTCCGCCTCTAAAAGCGCCATACGGACTTCACGCAGAGCATCTTGGATATTACTCTCTGTTAATCTCGCCTGCCCTCTAAGGGAACGCATTGTTTGTCTTAAACGACCACTTAAATTTTCAAACATAAAAACCCTTTTTAGCTTTTATTTATAATTCTTATCAATTTTCTAGTAAAATCACTGTATAGTTTACTTGATATAGGGACTTCTTTAAAGTTCCCCCTTAGATATAAAAAGGTAAGAATCTTAAGATTATGACATTAGTATCACTCAATATTGGACTCTATCTTTTGTCAGCGTTATTTCTTCTTGCGCATCTTTTCAAGAAGGGACAAAAATGGTGGTTGCCCCTCAGTTATATCACGATCTTCTCGGCACTCGGCTTACATGCGATCTCCTTAAGTTATCAATTATCGATTGGAGATCTTGAGGTTATTAGCGCTATTGAAGCACTCTCCTTAGCTTCTATCATTATGGTACTTCTCATTATTCCTTACCTTAAACGGCACCTCAATACCGCTATTGCTATTATGCTCTTTGCCGGCGCAACACAACTTTTAACCCTATTTGATCATCAAGATGTCGGTTTTAGTACTCCCTCGCCTTGGTTAAGTCTTCATATCTTAACCTCTATTATCGCCTATGCAATTCTACTACTTGCATCTGTGCAAGCTTTACTGCTCTATCTCCGAGATCGTGCATTAAAAAATCGGCGCTCAATCACCCAGAAATTCCCTCCCATTTTACGTATGGAGCTGCTTCTCTTTAGAATGCTCACCATCGGCTTTATTCTCCTAACAGTCAGCCTTGTAACAAGTTTTGCATTCTTTGATCAATGGTTTTCGCCCCACTTCATTCATAAAACGGTCTTAACCGGGCTTGCATGGATTCTCTATGGTGCTATTTTATGGGCGCATCACTACTATGGTTTACGTGGTCGCCCTGCAGCGAAGTTTATTCTGCTGACAGCGGTCATTCTATTACTAGGAATTACAGGAACGCGTCTGATCCAAGAGTTCCTCTTTGCATCTTAATCTTTGCATTTTAACCTTCGTTTATAACTCGATAGATATCCCGACTATGACAAATTCTACCGCTAAAGAACAATCCTTTATTCATCACCTTATTGAGCTTCGTGATCGCCTTATTCGTGCCGGCGCCGGGGTCTTAATTATCTTCTTAGCTCTCATCTACTTCCGTGATGATATCTATAACTTTGTCGCAACACCTCTTCTCAATGTCTTACCAGAAGGGGGAAAAATGATCGCAACTGATGTGATCGCACCCTTTATTGTCCCCATTAAATTAACGCTTTGGGTCTCCTTCTTTATTGCCATCCCCTGGGTGCTCTATCAAGTTTGGGGATTTGTCGCACCGGGACTCTATCAACATGAAAAGCGAGTGGCGTTTCCTATCATTTTCTCAAGCGTTATTCTCTTCTATACAGGGATGGCATTTGCCTACTACGCCGTTATGCCCATTATGTTTAAATTTCTCTCAGGGTCTGCGCCATCAGGCGTTGAAATGGCAACAGATATCGGCAAGTATCTCTCAACAGTTTTACGCCTCTTCTTCTTCTTCGGAATTGTCTTTGAGATCCCCATTGTTCTCATTATTCTCATCTCTTTACAGATTATTAAAACGGAGAGTCTTGTAAAAAAACGTCCCTACATTATTGTGGGTGTTTTCACCGTTTCTGCTATTGCAACGCCTCCCGATCCCTTCTCAATGATCATCTTTGCAACTGCAGCACTGCTTCTCTTTGAATTAGGCCTCTATATTGGTAAACGTATTGAAAAGAAAAGAGCCGCAAAATTAGTAGCGGAAGAGGGCGCTTTTGAGGTTACAAAACATGAGGATTCAGAAGCTTAAAGCCCCTCTCAAGAATGATTTATCTGCTCTTTAATTGAGTAAGAGTGCTATAATTACCCCCATTATAAGAGCGCCTTTATCGATAAAATCACTACGATTAGATCGATAAAATGGCACTCTTTATCTTATCTCTCAATCTCTTTTGTCCCCCGATTTCGATAATCGAACGAGTACATGACAGAAGATATTGACTATTTAATTCACCTTTTAAACTGGATAATGTGATCTATTATTATGGTTAAAACTCGCTTCGCCCCATCTCCAACGGGCTATCTCCATATCGGTGGCGCTAGAACTGCGCTCTTTTCTCATCTCTTTGCCCTTCACAACAAAGGTACAACCGTTTTGCGTATCGAAGATACCGATCTTGAGCGCTCAACACCTGAGGCAGTCGCGGCAATTATGGAGAGTTTAGAATGGTTAGGCTTTCAATATGATGAAGGTCCTTACTATCAGACTAAACGCTTTGACCGTTATAAAGAGGTTGTTGCTGAATTACTCGAGAAAGGTCATGCCTACTACTGCTACTGTACTCCAGAAGAATTAGCACAGATGCGTGCAAAAGCGGAAGCGAAGAAAGAAAAACCGCGTTACGATGGTACGTGGCGCCCTGAGCCGGGCAAGACACTTCCTGAAATCCCAGAAGGTATTAAGCCTGTGGTTCGTTTTAAAAATCCACAAGTCGGCGTAACTAGCTTTACTGATCTCGTTCATGGAAACTTGAGCGTTCAAAATAGTGAGTTAGATGATCTTATTATCGCTCGTAGCGATGGTTCACCCACCTACAACTTCTGCGTTGTTGTTGATGATGTCGATATGGAGATCACCCATGTTATCCGTGGTGATGACCATATCAACAATACCTATCGTCAGGTCAATATCTTCAAAGCATTAGGCAAGCCCGTTCCTCACTTTGCTCATTTAGCAATGATTTTAGGAGATGATGGTCAAAAACTCTCTAAACGTCACGGTGCCGTAGGTGTAATGGAGTATTATGAGCGAGGTTTTCTCCCAGAAGCGGTGATCAACTACCTCGTTCGTCTCGGTTGGTCTCACGGTGATCAAGAGATCTTTACCTTCGAAGAGATGGTTCAATATTTTGATCTAAAAAATGTCTCTAAATCAGCAAGTGCGTTTAATACCTCAAAACTTCTCTGGCTCAATCAACACTATATGATTGAGAAAAACCCAGCAGAATTAGGGCAATTACTAAAACCATTCTTAGAGAAAATTGGCATCCAGACAGAAATCTCTCCAGAATTTGATAACTTCCTCACAAAAGCAGTTGAAGCGCATGTTAAACGCGCAGAAACACTTGTTGAACTTGCGGAAATGATCAAATATCTCTTTATCGATGAGGTCGAAATCGATGAAGCTGCAAAAGCGAAACAACTCACGGAAGTATCAAAACCGGTACTTGAAGAGTTAGTTCGTGTTTTAGGTGATATCACAGAATGGGAACCCGCAGAGCTTGATGCGGCAGTTAAAACAGTTACGAAAAATCTTGAAGTGGGAATGGGGAAAGTGGGCATGCCTCTTCGTACCGCAATCGTTGGGCGTACAAACTCCCCCAACCTTGATGAGACACTCTATTTAGTCGGTAAAGAGCGAACGCTTGCACGATTAGAAAGAGCGATCAATCTCATTTAAGAATGCAAATTAAGCCATTTTTTCATTACTTCTAATAATTTAGATATGATTTTTGATTTATATTGATTTAATATTGATTTATATAATTCTTTAAAAGCGATCCTTTAAATAGAGATCGCTTTTTTATTGCGCGATATCCCTTTCCACACTCATTTCTACATTATTTTTCAGTCTACTAGTTAACTCAATAAAATATACTTAATGAATGATCCTTAAGAAGAGCTTCTTGAATTAGATCTATAAGCTTGTTTTTCATGGGTGGGTGTTGCCGGAAAAGCCAAACATAATTGCTGATTTTTTATCAGTTTAGTTAAATAGCTTCGTCGTAATGACTCTGGCTTTCGTTTTAAAAGTTTACCAAGCGATACTAAGGTAACAAACTGATCTTCACAAAGCTGCAATATCAAGTTTTCCATAGTTTCTCTTGCTAAACGCTGCTTACTTCTAGCCTCTTCTGCTATTTCATATAACTGCTTCTTATATTCCGTGGTTAACTTCTCAACATCATCAATAATGGGTAATTCTAATTTGTCACTACAAAACCTACCATATGAATCTCTCGACTGAAAACAGGGCTCTAAAATTTCCGATCTACTAATTACAGAGCTATCACCATTAATTACAGAGCTGCTATCGCTAATTACAGAGCTATCACCATTAATTACAGAGCTGTTATCGCTAATTACAGAGCTAGAAATAGCGACATTACTAAAAACATCTTCTGGCTTTAAAACTTCTATTCCACTTAAAGTATAAACAGCACCTCTCCCCCCAGTACTATTCAAAAAACCCTCTTTTACCAGATGTTGCAAATTACGGGAAATATCAACAGAATGATTTGTACTAATTGATTGTAAACGTGTGTGTGTGACAACACCTTCAATCTTGGCGATCGCTAAAGCAACCCTCTCTTCTTCATTTAATAATGTGAATTTCTCACCAAACTGAATCGTTAACTGCTGCATTGTATCTTGAGGAAACAGATCTACCATTGTTAATTCTAATAGGGTTTGATTATTAGGCTCCCTTTTTTCAAACAAGTAAGGAGGAAGCCAATGTTGAGATTGCCAACCAGATAATATTTTAGGAACACCAGACCCTGCTTGCTCTCCAACATTAATTAATCGAAACATTTGATGCAGTTTTCGATTACGGCAATCTGACTCACCTCCTTGTAGAGCAACTTTCAGAGGAACTCTCATCAATCCTGGATTACGGAAAACAAACATATCAGGTCGTTTTACAATTAAAACAGAAGCACGATCGCTATAGTCAGCATGAACAATAGAGTTAACCAACGCCTCCCTCAAAGCAATATGAATCGGCGTATCTTCTTGCCGAATACCATCTTTTAATGCAAATGGTATTTTTAAATCCTGAACAAGCTTAGAGTAAACTTTTCTATAAAAATCATAAAGATTCCCACTCCATGAACCATCTGGAACAACTCTATCTATCCAACGAGTTTCTGTTTGCGTGCGAGGCCATTCTTGATAATCAATCATATAGTTAGGAAAGACCTCACTAATCACATGATGCATTCCAAACATTAGTAAACCTGCTCTTGTTAACCCCTCCTCTCCTGTTTCACGATTAATCCCATATGCACCAATGCGCCGTAAAAACTCAAGATTACCTAAATCATTCAATTCTGCATGGGGCTTTAAGTTACTATAACGCTGTCGATAGGACTTCAATGACTCCATTGCTATGTCATCAATCCCATAGTGTACTAAAATCTGATCATCTCGAATATCAGCCTGTTCTGCCAACATTCTTTTTACAGACTCATCGTCTAGTCTATAATCACCTTCATTTTGTCTTATATATGTATTATTAAGTGGATTATTATTTAAATAGATGGGTTGTTGTTTCCTTGAGGCTCTTGGAACTGCAATAAAGAGCAACCGCTTACCCTCAATCTCCACCTCCCGGACATATTTATCTGACAATATATTTTTATTAACTTTTGAGCCATTATTAATTGTGTTAAAAAAATCAGATCGTGCTTGATGAATATTATCTATCCCTTGAATATCAAACAAACCAGAAGGCAACTCTTTTACCCCAAGAATAATAATTCCACCATTAGTATTAGCAAATGCACTATAAGTTTCCCACAATGAATTAGGAACTCGCCCCTTCCCATCCTTTCCTAATGCTAACTTACATTCTATATCAATATCTTCTTGTAAATTATCAAGTCCCGCATCAATAAGCTGATCCATCTTCTGAATAATCAAATTCATATCTACACTTCTTTCAGTTAAAGGTGATTAGTTATAAAAATAGATAGTTATTCCCCTTTCCTAGCCGCTTCATCTAATTGATCTAAAAACTTGAGCTTCTCACCAATTTGCCGCTCTAATCCTCGGTCTGTTGGTTGATACCATTTCATCTCATCCATGCCTTCAGGGAAATAGCGCTCCCCGGCAGCATATGCATTAGGCTCATCGTGCGCATAACGGTAATGTTGTCCATGCCCGAGATCTGCCATCAATTTTGTGGGGGCATTACGAAGATGGAGCGGAACTGGCCGCGTCTGATCTGCCGCTACAAATTGTCGCGCTCTCTTAAAGGCCATATAACCTGCATTCGATTTTGCCGCACAGGCTAGATAGATCGCCGCTTGCGCTAAGGCGAGATCCCCTTCGGGACTTCCTAATCGCTCATATGTGGTTAATGCATCTGTGGCGATCTGTATTCCTCTAGGATCTGCAAGTCCCACATCTTCCCAGGCGATCATCAATATTCTTCTTCCAAGGTAACGAGGATCGACACCACCTTCCATCATCAACGAGAACCAATAGAGCGCAGCATCTGGATCAGAACCTCGTATCGATTTATGAAGCGCGGAGATCTGATCATAGAAATAGTCGCCCCCTTTATCAAAACGCTTCGGCTGATTCGATAAGATCCGATCAACTAAAGGACGGCCAATCTCATATAGTTCATCATTTTTAGCCACCACAAGTAGCTGCTGAAGAAGATTCAATAACCGCCGGCCATCACCGCCGGCATACTCAACTAACCGCTCTGTTGCCGCCTCATCAAGCTGATATTGGGGATAATAACGGTTTAAAGCACGCTCAATTAAACGCTTTTGTGCTTCATCATCAAGTGGTGCGAGAAGATAGACCGAAGCGCGCGATAATAATGCTTGGTTAATCTCAAATGAGGGATTTTCTGTGGTTGCACCAATAAAGGTCACAAGACCCGATTCCACAAAAGGGAGTAGCGCATCCTGCTGACTCTTATTAAAACGATGGATCTCATCGATAAAGAGTATCGTTCTGCGACCTTGAAGTTGATAGCTTTCAGCCTCTTTAATCGCCTCTCGAATCTCCTTTACGCCTGAGAAAACAGCCGAAAGAGAGATAAACGCTGCATCAAACTCTTTCGCAATCAGATTGGCTAACGTTGTCTTTCCGACCCCAGGTGGCCCCCAAAAGATCATCGAGTGGGGAACGCCACTTCGGAAAGCTTCATAGAGTGGCTTTCCCTCACCTAAAAGCGCATCTTGCCCAACGACTTCCGCTAAAGTTTGCGGCCGCGCTAAATCAGCTAAAGGGGAGAATTGTAACTTTGTCTCCTCTGCTAAATCAGAAAAGAGATCTTTCATCTATCTTATTCCATCCCATTACATTTTATGATATTTCATAACGCTTCATGATACTTCATGGCACTTAATGACATTCATTGGTGCGCTCTTGAATAGGCCTCTCTTACTTCGTCTCATCGATCACATCGACATCAGCAGGAATTGTGAAATCGAAGCGAGAAGCGGGGATCTCTCTATTTTCTTGAACACGTTTCATCACAAAAGAGATCTTTTGACCCGTAACATCCTCCACATTGAAGGAGTAGATTTTACGATTTGCAAAGATGACCTGAATATCTTTCACCTCTAAGTCAGAATGCCCCATTTTAGGAGTTAAGAGATACTCTCGGCGATCTCTCACTGTCTTAATATCAAAATATTGATCCAAAGGATCAGAACTCAAGAGGATCTGCAAGACAGGATTATTGAGCACTTCAGAGAGAGGCTTAATAATTACCTGCATTAAATCGACATCGTAAAACCAAAATTTTTTGCCATTACTAATTAAAATTTGTTGATAAGGCTTTTGGTAATCGAAGAGAAATTTAGGGGATGATGTTTGCGCTTTTTGATCCTTTTTCGAGGATAATTGTTGCTCTTTTTCTGTTAATGCCCGATTATTTTTCTCAACGATCAATTCACCGGTAGTTGTATCAACACGATCTTTAGTGATAATCTCTTGTGTGAAATTGGCCTCGAGCGTCTCCAAATCCTGAAAATAATCGACAATAAACTTCTGATTTGCCAAAGTTATTGTTGGAGATAGAAGAAGACTCAAGGGAAGAATCCATTGTAAAAGTCGTTTTGTCATCACTGATTGCCTCAGGTTAATTTTGCAAAGTTTTAGATCACTGAATTATAACAGATTGCCCTTTACTATAGAATGTATCCTCATTGGCATACTGTTTGATCCGTCCTTATCGAGGATCATCGTGCGCTTTAGTGCTTATCAATGCTCTAAACGCATATTTTAGAACTACCAACCCTAATGGAGAAGTATCTTCATATCGCTATTGATATTCTCTTTAGATCCTCTTTGGATGCTCTCTAGAAATTTTTGAGATAACCTTTAGAGATACCTTTTAGAGATACTTCTTAGAGATATTTTTCGATTAGGGTATTGAGATGGAAGCCTTCTGCTAGAAGGAGAATTGATTGAAAAATCGTTATTTTAGATATAGGAGTTACCCCTAATGATCAGCTCAAACATGATTTCGTTTGATGTGTACGCTACGATCGTCATTGCTTGTTTAACCTTGCTTCTTGGTCGTGTTGTCGTCGCAAAAATCCCCCTCCTCGATCGTTTTACAATTCCAAGCCCTGTTGCTGGTGGATTGATTATTGCATTTACGATCTTAATCTTAAAAACTGTCTTCGACTTTGAAATCAAGTTCGATACAGCATTACAAACGCCATTAATGTTGATGTTCTTTGCAACAATCGGTCTTAATGCAAACTTCAAAAGCCTTCTTTCAGGCGGTGTTTCACTCTTAATCTTCCTCTTTGTCGTAATCATCTTCCTCTTAATTCAAAGTGGTGTTGGTATCGGTTTAGCAAAAGCACTGGGTATTGATCCACTGATGGGGCTTCTTGCAGGTTCTGTAACATTAGCAGGTGGACATGGAACAGGAGCCGCTTGGGGCGAAGTATTCTCCAAAGATTATGGTTTTACCAATGCAACAGAGATTGCGATGGCCTGTGCGACCTTTGGCCTTGTCTTAGGGGGCTTAGTCGGTGGTCCTGTAGCGCGCATGCTCCTTCGTAAACGCCAAATGAATCTTGACACAACCATTATGGGGAAAGATCAAGATAAGGAAGCTTCTGATGATATCACCGCCTTTGAACAACCACGCGCAAGTCGTCGTATCACTTCAAATGCATTGATTGAGACCATCACCATGATTCTTATCTCAATCACTTTAGGAACGATCATCTCTGATGCACTCAACGGCACGAAATTTGCACTTCCTACCTTCGTTTGCGTCCTCTTCGTGGGTGTGATTATCAATAACATTCTCTCACTAATCAGTGATCAGATTATCTTTGAGCGCTCCGTCTCTATTGTTGGTAACGTCAGCCTCTCTCTCTTCCTTGCTATGGCATTGATGAGTCTTAAATTGTGGGAGCTTAAATCACTTGCGATTCCAATGATCATTATCCTTGCGGTACAAGCGATTATCATGGCGCTTTATGCAATCTTCATCACCTACAATGTAATGGGTCGCGGTTTAGATGGAGCTGTTTTTGCAGCAGGTCACTGTGGATTTGGTCTTGGGGCAACGCCTACAGCTATTGCTAATATGCAAGCGGTGACAGAGCGTTTTGGCCCTTCAACAAAAGCCTTCTTAGTAGTACCGATGGTGGGGGCATTCTTTATCGATATCGTCAATGCGATTGTCATTAAACTCTATCTCATGACACCACTCTTCCCACAAGTTGCCTCTGCAGCTGTCGGTGGCTAATCGATAGAACGCTAAAGTGTTGAAATGTTGATACAGATAAGAGATTAACAAAACTCTCAAAACCGATCGCTAAAGGGCGATCAGCAAGAAAAAGAGCTATAGATTAATGGAGAGCTTCAAATTTGAAATCACTCTCTGTTGCTATAGCTCTTTTCGTCTTATCGTCTTGTCATTATAGATATTGATAGCTAGCTAGATAAGATATCGTCAGTCATGAAAAAGAGGTTCTCTCTAAGATTGAATCTCCAAAATCGATAAGAGCTCTTCAAAATGATCGATCACATAGGTAGGATTCTCTTCTGAAATGAGCCGACCAAAGTTATATCCATAAGTGAGCCCAACTGTTGCAACACCCGCCTCTTTTGCCGACTCTATATCATTGCGGGAATCTCCTACAAAAAGAAGCTCTTCGCGGTAAAGCCCAAAAGCCCCCAATGTCTGATAAATCGGGGCAGGATGCGGCTTTCTTGCAGCGACATCATCGGCACCTAAAACAAGATCAAAAAGTGATGTTAAAGAGAGATCCTTCAATAGTTGTGGTAAAAAACGTGATGGCTTATTAGTAATCATCGCTAAACGATAGCCCTGCTCTTTTAAGGTGGTTAATGTCACACGCACGCCAGGATAGAGCTCGCTTCCCTTCTTTAAGACATCAGCATAAAAACGATTAAAAAGATCATACGCTTCATCAAATTGCGAAAGAGCAGATTCTCCCCCGGCATCTTTAAGCGCGCTCTCCACTAAATTAATAGCACCATTTCCAATCCAGACCGAGACTTTCTCAAATCCGGCAACAGGATACTCTAAAGTCTTCAACATCAGATCAATCGCTTCTGTTAAGCCTTTAGCACTATTAATCAATGTTCCATCAAGATCAAATGCTACCGCGCTAATTTTTCTACTCATCTTATCCCCTTATAACAATTTACTGATCCTCAACAAGCTCGCTCTATATGAGTTCACTCCACTATTATAGCGATTTCTCAATGAAACGCTTTGAGATCATGATTAAGGCAAAAGCGCTATTAAAATAGCAAAATAACTCAACAAGATTACTAAAAAATCATTAAGATAGTGCTTATCCTCCTCAATATTTGCTTAACACCTCGATTTTTAACTCCTATTTAGGTATATTGCCTCAGTGCCGAATCGGCAGTTGCGCATAATATCGCACCGATTCAACCGATAAAATATTATTTGGGAGAGAATACAATGCATAATTTACCCCCTTGCCCAGAGTGTCAGATGACACATACCTATACCGATACAGAGTTCTACTTCTGCCCCGACTGTGGTCACGAATGGCCAGTAAATGCTGAGGTGGTTGAAGAGGAGCAAAAACCGGTAACGCGCGATGCTCACGGAACACCTCTGCAGGATGGTGATTCCGTAACGGTGATCAAAGATCTTAAAGTTCGTGGATCATCAATGGTGGTCAAACAAGGAACAATGATCAAAGATATCCGTATTATCGATGGTGATCACGATATCGACTGTAAAGTCAACGGTACGAGCTTACAGCTAAAATCAGAGTTTATGAAAAAAGCATAATTGTCACTTATCAAAAAAAGTGGCAACGAAGAAGAGTACTACAGATGAACTGAACCCCAAAAGTTGGACACAACTTTTGGGGTATTTTTATACCTATCGAAGAAAGAGCCTTCTCTCTGAAATCTCTGATCCCTCATACGATGTTAGAACAATCGATTGTTAGAGGATTGATGTTTTCAATCTTTTAAACTCACACAGAAAGGGATAAAGAGATAAAAAGATAAAAAGATAAAAAGATAAAAACTCCAAAATATTAAATTATAATGATTTGGAGTGTAAGAATGTGGAAATATAAAAATGTAGAGATATATCAATATTCACTTCTTAATATTATTACTTCATTATCAAAGACCTACTTAACAAAAAAGCTCAAATCCTCGATAGAAAGGGCGTTAACACTGAAGATAAAGTGAATTTAGATTGTACTTTTAGGCGAGATATCCTACTATGAAATAGTATACTTTTTACTCAACTTTCCACAATACTAAGGAGAATGCTATGTCAGAAAGTATGAAAGCTATGGTCTATTATGGTGAAAATGATCTTCGTTTTGAAGAGCGCCCTATCCCCAAAATTTTAGCCCCCACGGATGCTATTGTAAAACTTACAAAGACAACGATCTGTGGCACTGACCTTGGTATTATGAAGGGTAAAAATCCCGAAATCGAGGCAACTGCCAAAGAGCGCGATGGTGCGTTTAATGGTCGAATTCTCGGTCATGAAGGGATTGGTATTATTGAAGAGGTCGGAAGCGCTGTTAAAAACTTTAAGAAAGGGGATAAAGTGATTATCTCCTGTGTCAGCCGCTGTGGTACATGTGAAAACTGTCAAAAACAACTTAATGCTCACTGCCTCAATGAAGGTGGTTGGATTATGGGATATATGATCGATGGAACACAAGCTGAATATGTTCGTACTCCCTTTGCTGATACCTCCCTCTACCATCTTCCTAAAGAGTTAAGTGAAGATGTTGCGGTTCTTCTCTCTGATGCACTTCCCACCTCCCATGAGATTGGTGTTCAGTATGGGGATGTCAAACCGGGTGATACCGTTGCCATTGTTGGTGCCGGCCCGATCGGTATGGCGGCACTCTTAACCGCGCAACTCTACTCACCAAGTAAGATCATTGTTGCCGATACTGATCAGAATCGATTAGAGATGGCGCTCGAGATGGGGGCAACGGATGTTGTTAACTCCGCTACGGAAGATCCTATCGAAAAAATTCTCTCTCTAACAGATGGTCGCGGTGTTGATTGTGCGATCGAAGCAGTGGGAATTCCGGCGACATGGGACGTCTGTCAACATGTGGTAAAAGAGGGTGGGAATATCGCAAACGTCGGCGTACATGGTCAGCCTGTCAGCTTTGCACTTGAAAAACTCTGGATTAAAAATCTAAAAATCACAACAGGACTTGTCAATGCAAATACCACCGACATGTTGCTAAAAACCTGTTGCTCCGGAAAGCTCCCCCTTGAGAAGATGATTACTCATCACTTTAAGTTCGATGATCTTGAACACGCCTATAAAGTCTTCAAAAATGCTGCTGATGAAAAAGCAATGAAGGTGATTATTGACTATCAGTAGCTCCACGATACATCAATATACCTAAACATAAATTATAGAAAGATATCGTATCGTATGATATGGTATTAACGATATAACAAGATATAAAAATATCCTACTAAACCATCAAGCCCCTTAAATAATCTTACAAAAACAGAAAAAGATCTTTAAGGGGCTCTTTTTTTGACTCGATAAAAAGGTCAAGAGAAAAATAAGAGACAAAGATGTCACTAATCTTCAAAATCCTCCTTTAAGATACGCAGACTATTCATAATCACCAAAAGAGAAGCGCCAACATCAGCAAATACTGCGGCCCACATACTCTCATAACCGATAAAGATCGCAATAAAGAAAATCGCTTTAATCCCTAGAGCGACAGCGATATTTTGCTTAATTAACGTTACCGTACGACGAGAGACTCGGATAAAGTAAGGAACTTTCGCAAGATCATCATCCATTAAGGCTACATTGGCCGTTTCAATCGAGATATCGCTTCCCATCGCTCCCATGGCAAAACCAACATCAGATTGCGCAAGCGCCGGTGCATCATTGATCCCATCACCAATCATGGCAATATGTTGATTGTTTCCTTGATAACGCGTAAGGATCTTAAGCTTCTCTTCCGGCAATAACGCACCAAAGGCTTGATCGATCCCTACTGCTTCTGCCACATGATGAACTGCACCTTTGTGATCCCCCGAGAGCAATATCGGCGTAATGCCTAACCTTTTTAATGTTGAAAGCGTTGTTGCTGCATTCTCTTTAAGAGAATCCTCCACAATAAAGAGCGCTCGAATCTGACCGCGATAAGCAAAGAGTGTCAGGCTCGATCCTCTTGCCTCAGCTGCCTCAAGATGGGGAGCAATCATCTCAAGGGGAATCTGATGATTGAGCATCATCTTCCGATTACCTAGTAACAGGGTTTCGCCTTGCCACTCCCCTTTAACACCCTCTCCCGGAATTGCCATAAAATGATCGATCTCTATTACCGGTTGTAGATAGTGACTCACAATCGCCTGTGAAATGGGGTGATCTGATCTTGCAGCTAGACTTACGGCTAAACGCTCAAGCTCATGATTTAAAAGCGGAGCTACCTCTCCGGCATCAGTTAATGCAATAACTGAACTAAAGGTGGGCGCACCTTGTGTCAAGGTACCGGTCTTATCAAAAGAGATATGGGTTAAATGTGCCCCTTTTTCAATATACTCTCCCCCTTTTACCAAAATTCCATGGCGCGCCAATTGTGTTAAAGCACTTACAATCGCCACAGGTGTAGAGATCACTAATGCACAAGGGCAAGCGATAATGAGAACCACCAATGCTCGATAGATCGAATCAAACCAAGAGATTCCAAAAATCGGTGATAAGAGTACGATTAAGAGCGCAACGATAAAGACAACCGGCGTATAGATAGCGGCAAAACGATCGATAAATCGCTGCACCGGCGCTTTCTTCACCTGTGCTGACTCTATCGTTTTAACGATCTTGGCTAATGTGGAATCTTTCGCTGTTGAAGTTGCCCGATATTCGATCTCCCCTTGTTGATTAATCGTCCCGGCATACACAGTCTCATCCACAGACTTATCCACAGGCAGACTCTCTCCTGTAATAGCAGACTCATCAAAGCTCGATTGTCCGCTGGTAATCACCCCATCTAAAGGTAATCTTCCCCCAGGAATAATCCGTAAAAGATCCCCCTTTTTCACCCTCTCTACCGGCATCTCAACAATCCCCTTATCGGTTACTACCTGAGCATTATCGGGAGCGAGCTTTAATAATTTTTCCACTGCATTTTGTGCTTTTGTCAAAGAGTGTGCTTCGATCTTCTCCGAAAGTGTAAAGAGAAAGATCACCATCGCCGCTTCAGGAAAGACCCCAAGTAGTAACGCGCCGGTCACCGCAACACTCATCAAAGCATTAATATTGAGCGTCCGATTCTTAATCGCAACCCAACCTTTACGGTATGTTGAGAGCCCCACTAAAGCAATCGCTAAAAAGGCAAAGAGAGCACTTCCCCAACTACTCCAACCGGCAAATTCAAAGAGCTCTGAAGTAGCAGCAGCAAGCCCCGACAAGATTAAACGCCAGCGCTCACTCTTAGCATAGATCCCTTCAGCCGAACTCTCTGCAGTGATTCCATCGGTCACCTTTTGCGGCGTCATATTGAGCTTTCTAATCTTCTCTAAAAAGGGCGCTAACGCCCCTTTATGCACAATATAGAGTTCCCGTTTTAAATAGTTAAAGTTCAAAGAGTCGATTTCAGAGAAAGGAGCTAAAGCTCGCTCAATGAGCTTCGATTCCATCGGGCAATCCATCTCTTTGATATAGAGAATATCTTGTCGATATCCAGCAGGAATATCACTCTCTGTCGGCTCATACTCTTCAGCCGGAAGGGTACAGCAGCTCTCCCCCTCATGATGCTCATGATCATGATGATCGTGATGATCGCTCTCACGGTGATCATGCTCAGAAGTGAGGCTTCGATCTTCATGATGAACATCATGACAATCTCCACCTTTTTTCTCATCTCTGTCACCGATTTCGCCGGCACAACAACTATCAATTCTCATCTTCTCTCCCATTTATTATACCGCCCTACAATAACCGTATCGATAGCGCATCTTTGCATTCCCATCTTTTCTCTATTGATCTTATTAGACACCCTATAGTTGCTACAGGGTCAAGGAAATTTGTGTAGAATAGATAAGCAATGAAACACTTATTGGATGCGAAAAGAGTTATAAAAGAGTTATAAAAGGCATATAAAAGGAAAGATTAATCAATATGAAAAAGCAGATTGTAAAGAACGAAAAAGCCTACTTAATTGGTGAATTAGCGACATTGAGTCGAGTGCCGGTTGAAACGATCCGTTTCTATGAGAAAGAGGCGCTACTCGATGCCCCGGAGCGAGCGCATAATAATTACCGCATCTACCGTCCCCATCATCTGCAACGATTGATTCTCATCCGCAACTGTCGCGCTTTTGATATGAGTCTCGATGAGATTCGACAAGTGATCGATGCAACAGAAAATGGGGAGGAGAGCTGTCTTCCGATCAATGAAATAATCCAAGATCATCTCTTCCATATTGATGAAAGAATTCAAGAGCTCACAACCCTAAAAGCGATGCTCACCGATATTCAAGCCCGCTGTACACAGAACCATACTGCGGATAACTGCTCAATTATCGATGAGATTCATCAGCTCGACCCTGAAGAAAAAAAGCATCATAACCATCTCTCCTAATCTCTTACCTAGCACCATAAAGTCGATTACGGCAAGAGATCAAGATGAGATTACTGATGGAAAATAACGATTAATGTGGGGATTTCTCGTCCGACATATCAGTATCAGAGAGAGAACTCTCACAGATAGAACAGAGCGAAAAAGCGATCGTTTCTGCATCTTCCCGATCCTTAGCCCAGTGAAGCCCCTCTCGCTTCTTCGGTGAAAGCCCTGCTTTCCCTAAGACCGCTTTAGTATCATTGTTTAAACCGGAAAGAACTACCTCAATCCCCTTCTTCTGCAGACGATCTAACATCGACTTAAAGGCAATTAAACCTGTTAAATCGATCATCGGCACCCGCTCGAGATAGATAATCATCACCTCAATCTGCTGATCAAGATAAGGGAGTCGGTCGAGAGACTCAATGGTCTTTCTTGCCGGGCCAAAGAAGAAGGGGCCTCTAATCTCATAATGCAAAATAAGCGGAGCAGATTGCTCAAGCTCCTCTTCCAATTCCCCTTCAATTCCGCCGGCGAACTCTTGAGTCTCTGCTGCACCTTTACGCCCATTTTCAACAAAATCATCATCGAGGAAAAATTCTGTCTCAGTATAAGCGGACATTCTTGTCATAAAGAGGAAACTTGAGAGCACCATCCCTACTGCCACGGCAACAACCATATCGAAAACAACGGTCAAAATTAAACAGCTAAAGAGGACGGCCAAATCTGCTCTTGGTGCCATCTTCACCGTCTCTTTAAAGTAGCGAACATCCGCCATACTCCAAGCGACCATCAATAACATCGCCCCCAAACTTGCCATAGGGAGATATCCTAATAATTTTGCAAAAAAGAGGAGCGTAAAGAGAACAAAAACCGCATGAATCACCCCGGCGATAGGTGTATTTCCACCCGCACGAATATTAGCCGCTGTTCGTGCAAGTGCCGCAGTTGCCGCAAATCCACCAAAACAGGGAGCAATAATATTACCCACACCCTGCCCAATCAGCTCAGCATTGGGGTTATGACGTGTATTCTTCATCCCATCGGCGACAACTGAGCAGAGAAGCGATTCGATCGCACCTAATACCGCAATCACAAAAGCACTCGGTAACAGCTCTTGAACCAACTTAAAGGAGAGAATACTCTCCCCTTCAGGATTGATCCAAGGCGCGCTAAATTCTGGGAGAAAGCTCGGAATTCCTTGGTAGATCTCTCCATGATGTTCATAGCTAAAGACGGAGTAGATCGTCCGAAATTCAAAGCCCATCTGCGCAAGAAAGACCCCGACTAATGCACTCACACCTAAGACAATGAGGTGGGGCGGCATCCGATGAAAAAATTTGGGAAGAATAATGAGTCCCGCGAGGGTAAAAATAGCTAACCCAAGATCAACAATAGAGAGCCGTGGCAACATCTGAAAGATGGCAATGATACGCTCAATAAAGCCATCGGCTTGAAGTGGATCATCGATTCCTAAAAGATCGGGAATCTGCGTCATAGCAATCACAATCGCTATACCGGTACTAAATCCCGCCGTTACAGGATAAGGGACATAGTGAATCGTCCTACCTACACGAAATAGCCCCATCAAAACTAAGATAACGCCGGCCATACTAGTGGCGAGGATAAGTCCTGTTAATCCATATTGACTCGTAATCGGCTGTAAAATAACGATAAAAGCGGCTGTAGGCCCGGAGATATTGAAACGCGAGCCCCCACAAATTGCAATAAAAAAGCCGGCAACGATAGAGGTATAGAGTCCATATTGTGGAGCAACACCTGTATTGATTGCTAAAGCCATCGAAAGTGGCACCGCAATCATCCCTACCGTCAAACCACCCATCAAATCTTGCCGTAATTTTTGCAGATTGTATCCCTGCAAAATCTGCACAAAAGGAATTTTCCAAAACCAACTGAATGTCTTCATTCTTGACCTCAACTTATTCCTAACGCAACACAATAGATAACGATTGAAGAGAGCGCAACGTAACTTATCTAAAACTTATCTAAAACTTATTCCAAATTTCCCCGATAACACGATCTATTTATGGATCTATTTATGGATCTATTTATAATCTATTTAAGTCTAGCCTGCTTCTTAAAAACAGGGCTTAATACCCAGCTTTTTTAGATCTGCTTCTGTCGCAATTCCATCTGCACGCAATCCATTCTCTTTTTGATAATGGTAGAGCGCTTTTGCAGTCGCACCGTTAAAGATCCCCTTATCGATATCTGCTTCCTCTAAAAAATCCAACTGCATCAATGCTTCTTGCAGTTGTCGTACCGGCATTCCGGCAGAGCCTTGTAATAATCGAAGAGAACAATCTCCTTGAGCAATCGCTTCTAAGTGGCGAACATGTGTCAAAAGATAGCGGAAAGATAATCCAATCTCTAAAGGTGACGGCATTGCTGACTGTCCGGCATAGATACGAAATTGTTGATACCAGCCTGTCGGCATTGCCGGCGGACGATGATCCCCCTCTATCACCTGACATCCCGCTGAAGAGAATGAGATTCCATCAGGTCTTAACTCACTCTGCGCACTATGAATATGATCATTCACCACCGATAACGTTGCCACCCCGCGACTAAGGCGATATTGGTGATCAGGCTGATAGAAGCGCCATGCCAATACAGGCTGAGAACGGCTCAGACGAAAAGCCCCCTCTTCAAAAGGACGATGACTCGGTTCATGCGCTCCGACAATATAGTGATAAGCACCACTTCCTAAACAGTTTGCTATCTGTTTATCAGGGGATGCAATCTGCTTCTCTTGCCATCTCCGATGAGGAATCGTTGATGCCGGAAAGAGGGCAATCTCTCCTGTTACTCTATTCCAAATCCCAAGTAGACAGCGAAGAGACTCCCCATCTAACTCATTTTCAATGAGTGTCACTTCCGATTGCCACCTGCCATATTGCGCATCTAATAACTTTCCGGCACGAATACCAAAGAGCACCTTTTCACCCGAAAGAGGGTAAGCACAGCTCTCAGATAGGCGCGCTAAAGTTGCCGCACTAAAGGTGAATGATCTTAAAGATGGTGCGATCGCAATATGTGCAGTATCAATCATTTATCGACTCTCTCAAAAAGGGAAATAGTGCAAATACTCTACCATATTCACCTTAAAACTACGATTAAGCCGATTGATCCGCATGATAAGTAAGGCTGAAAATCACCGCTGAAAGCACTATACTAAGAAGATTCATCAATATCACCCATATGAACCCAATAAGAGAGAGTTTCCTTATGTTAAAGATCCAAAACATTCCCTACTATCTTCAGTTAATGCGGGTAGAAAAGCCGATCGGTAGCTACCTATTGATGTGGCCCACCTTATGGGGGATTTGGATTGCCAGCGAGGGATTACCCTCTGCAAAAGTGCTTATTATCTTTATGTTAGGGGTCTTTATCATGCGCTCTGCCGGTTGTGTTATTAATGATATTGCCGATCGGGATATCGATAAATTTGTCGAACGCACAAAGGACCGCCCACTCACTTCCGGTAAAGTCACCACCAAAGAAGCGGTATCTCTTCTTCTTCTCCTTATTGTGATCGCAGCAATATTGGCGCTTTTCCTCTCCTTTAAGACCATTTTATTATCGGTTCCAGCGTTGCTGATTGCGCTCTCTTACCCATTTATGAAACGCTTTCACTCTCTGCCACAAGCGCATCTTGGGGTCGCCTTTGCGTTTGGTATTCCGATGGCATTTATGGAGATTCAAGGATCACTTCCCCTGACGGCCTATCTTCTCTTCTTCACCAATATCCTCTGGACCTTAATCTACGATACAGAATATGCAATGAGCGACCGGGAAGATGATAAATCGATCAATATTAAATCCTCTGCTCTTCTCTTTGAATCTTGGCTAGGTAAGAAAGATTACTACATTATTATCGCACTACAAACCACCATGACACTTCTGCTTCTCTCCATCAGCGCAATCGAGAATCTCACGCCCTATTTTCTCCTATCGATTTTGATTGTCATCGGCCTGTTCTATTATCAGATTAAACTGATTAAAGATCATGATCGTCTTCTCTGCTTTAAAGCTTTTATTCATAATAATTGGGTCGGCTTAACGCTCTTTATCGGGATTTTCCTCAACTATCTGCCTTAGTAACGATTAATATCGATGGGAATATATCAGTAGAGTTTAAGATGAAAAAAGGATTAAACTATCATCATGAACGATGAACAGATCAATAGGAGAATTAATTATGGGTAATCGCTTATCGAAAATTGTCACCAAAACAGGCGATAGCGGAACAACAGGTATTGCCGGCAATATCCGCCTTGAAAAGTATCATCCTCGCATTGAAACCATTGGACTCATCGATGAACTCAATTCTCTCATCGGCATTGGTATCGCTGATCTCAATGAGATCGTCAAAGTGGATGACTTACCCCTTTTAAGACAGATCATCAAAGAGTGGTCAACCGTGCAACATCAACTCTTTAATCTCGGCGGGGAACTCTCGATGCCGGGAACAGAGTTGATTAGAGAAAAAGCGGTCACACAATTGGAAGAGTGGCTGACCGAGTACAATGAGCAGTTGTCCCCTCTTAAGGAGTTTATCCTTCCAGGCGGGACCCCGATCGTTGCAAAAACACACTATATTCGTGCAATAAGTCGTAAAGTTGAACGCGCCTTATGGGAGCTCAATAGTCACGATCCTCTTAATCCTCACTCCTTAAAATTTCTCAATCGCCTCTCTGATTACTTCTTTGTCACCGCAAGAATGATCGCTAAAGAGGAGAATAGCGCAGAGATTTTTTGGCAGAAAGAGCTAGTTGAAGGATAACGATTTGAGCTTTGAACAAAAAGAGAGGAGAACTCTCGTTGCCTTAATGGAGATCAACCCTGCAACGACTGCCTGGGCAGAGCGACAATATGCCCAATTTCTCCTCTCTCACTTAGGTAAAAAAAGGCGTCTTACTCACCTGATGAGTCGGACGCTACTTCTTGCGACACTCCAACGCTACTACGACCCAAAGCTTACAGCTCTGCCTGAGCTAAGTTACAATCAACATCAAAAACCGACCTTTCTCTCAGCTCCCTATCTCTTTAATCTCACCCATACAGAAGATGCTGTTGCCGTAATTATCCAGCCCCTATTGCCAAAGCAGAAGACTCCCAACCTACTTCAAAAGAATGGATCAACCAATCTACTCTCACCGAATATCACCATCGGTATCGATTTAGAGAGAATTCAACCACGAAAAAGCTTCTCCGGCTTACTTGAGAGAACCTTTACACCGATTGAAAGAGCATGGATTTTAGGAGATATAGAGCAATCGCTCAAATCATCAGCGGATAATCCTGCCCCACTTTCTCTCTCACTCAACCGTGAAGCGCAGAGACGATTCTTTCTCCTCTGGTCCACAAAAGAAGCTTATCTCAAAGCAGATGGTCGCGGCTTACAGGGATTAAAATCCTTAGAGATCGATCCCCTGCAACAGGCGCTCTACGGTGATCTGAGAGGAGGAAAACTCTATGCCGGCACAACCCCCTTTAATCAACAAGCCCACTCTATCGCCCTCTATCTTTCGGAAAATAGCGCAGATCATCTTAAAATTACTACATTGCAAGTTGCTTCGAATGGGGCAACTTTTTCTTCTGCGCAAATAAAATGGGATCTAACATTGTCAGATATGCCCAAACAACATATCAACAATAATGAGATCCCATTTTGAATATTTTCTCTAAACCGCTATAAGTCTATAAGTCTATAAGCCTATAAAATTATATAGACCATAATATTCAGTCAGCGCTTTAAACTTATCTATTAAACTCATCCATTAATCATAATGATTAACGAAACTCTGGTAATAAAAAGTCTTCTTTTTTCGCGCCCGCTTCAACTTTCTCTTTCATCCAAAGAGGCATTTTACCGCGGCCACTCCAGAGTTGCTCTGGATTATCTGGATTACCATATTTCATTGGAACTTTACGACCTTTACGGCCCACTTTATCTTTGAATACATCATGAAAAGAGAGACCTGAATGATCGAGTAATTTCTCAATCTCTTTACGAACTTGCTCAGCTTCTGCTGCGCGACGGGTCTCAATCTCTTGACTTAACTCAGTAATAAGGTGCTCCATTTTATCAATTGTTAATCCATTTAAATTTAAATCTATATCTTTCATCACTTTTTCTCCATTCAATAATAATGACTATTTAGGTTATGCTTTCAATTTTTAACATATAAAAAATAGCCACCTAATTAAGATTATATACTATATTTATATGCCGCTTTATTTATATTATTAAATAATCACTAAACTCTATTTATGTTTAATTATAAAACATTGTCGTATCTTTGGCCTTTTCTTAAAATCTAAAGGCAATGTTGCTCTTGAGATATCAACGATTTCAAACAATTCATTAAGTTGAGGATCTAGACGGAACCCTCGCAAGTTTGTTGAAAACAGTAACTCACCATCGCTTACTAATAGCCTCATCGCATCAGTAATCAATTGCGTATGATCTCGTTGAATATCTAATACCCCCTCCATTCTCTTCGAATTAGAGAATGTCGGCGGGTCCATAAAGATAAGATCAAACTTATCCTTATTTCGTGCCATTAATGGTTTTTTTCGCAAGGTCTCCACTTCCGATCTCAACCATTCAAGCACATCCGCTTGCACCAATTCATGTCCGGCAAAATGTCCATTTAATGCGAGATTTTTATCTGCCCAACTTAAATAGGTTCGAGAGAGATCCACAGAGAGTGTCTCCGAAGCTCCCCCATTTGCCGCATGAACCGTTGCACTTCCGGTATAGCAGAAGAGATTTAAGAAACGTTTCCGCTTCGCCTCTCTTCCAATCTTAAATCGCACCTCTCGGTGATCTAAGAATAATCCTGTATCTAAATAGTCAGTCAAATTGACTAGAAGTCGCGCTTCCTTCTCTCTGACCTCAAAAAGATGCCCCTCCTCCCCGTAACGTTCATACTGCTGTCGCCCTTTCTGAACTTGACGACGCTTAATATGGATCTTATCCACGGCAATATGATCAAGAACTAAAGGTGTAATTTGAACCACCTTCATAAATCGTGATTCAGCAATCTCTCTCTTAATCGTAGGCGGTGCTTCATACTCATAGATAACAACCTGATCTTTATAGAGATCGATCGCAACATTAAATTCTGGAATATCGGCATCATAGAGTCGATAAGCTTCTATCCCCTCTCGCTCTGCCCAGCGGGAGAGATGTCGATAATTCTTCATCAGGCGATTAAAGAAGGATTCTCCCCCCTCTTCAAAGAGTGCTTCCCGTTCAAGGCGCTGCTCATTATGATCTGCTTTCTCTCGATTAACAAAGTAGCGCTCATCAATCTGAAATTGGAGATAGACACAGTTAAGTGGACCATTCCAAAATTTATTGATTCGCTCTGCTTTAATTCCCATCACTCGCCCAAGCTCTGGGTCAGATGTGATAACACCGGCACTGAATCCTGAATATTGTCGGAGAAAATCACCTAAATCACGGTAAGTCTCCATCAAGAGACTCTTCTCTCCAAGACGCTCACCATAGGGAGGATTGGTGACAATTAAGCCCGTTTTCAGATCAGCATCACGTTGATACTCCTGAAAACTCATCTGCTTAAAGGTCATATTAGGTAATACACCTGCACGATCTGCATTTGCTTTAGTAATACCGATCATCATAGAGCTCCGCTCAATACCGATCAGTCGCCCTTGATAACGCGCCTTACCCGCCACTGCTCTCGCTTTTGCGTTTTGTAATACCGTTTCCCACTCCGCCGGTTTAAAAAGGCGCCAACCCATAAATCCAAAGTGAGAGCGATAGAGCCCTGGCGCAATATCTCTCGCCATCAAGGCCGCTTCAATCAAAATTGTTCCGGCACCACAAAGAGGATCGATAAAATCTTGGTCCTCCGCTGCTTTTTCTGGCCATTTAGAGCGATAAAGAAGCGCGGCTGCTAAATTCTCTTTAATAGGGGCCGCTCCCTGTTCACTTCTAAAGCCACGCTTATGAAGCGGCTCACCACTAAAGTCCAGATAGAGCGTATAACGATTTTCAAAAATATGGAGATAGAAACGAAGATCGGGATTATCAAGGTCAACATTCGGACGACACCCCATCAGATCATTAAAATAATCGACAATAGCATCTTTAACACGAAGTGCCGCAAAATGGGTGTGAATATTGCCGGCTCGACGTGCAGTCACTTTGGTTGCAAAAGTATCGGTCTCACGCATATGGGTTGACCAAGGAAAGAGTGTCAACTCTTTATGAAGTTGGTCGAGCGATTCAAATCGCCCCGATTTTAACTCTAGAAGAAGACGTGATCCACAGCGTGTCCATAAGCATGCATTATATGCATCTTTTATCTCACCCTGAAACTCAACACCGGTTCCCGCTTCAACTGCATCGATCCCCAATGCGACTAACTCCTCCTTCACATAGGGGGCTAACCCTTGAGCACAGGTTACATAAAATTTGGCCATACTTTGTCTACTTTCTCTCTCTTCACTATTTTAAATATTTCTATCTAAATCACTCTACTAATGGAGCGCTTATTCAACTACGCTAACTACTGCTTATTTACTACTATTTACTACTTTTGCTGCTACTGAGACCTCTATCACAGATCTCTAATTTTCTCTTATTGATTGTCTTACTACGATCCTGCTCTATCTTCTTCTATCTCTTCTTCTAATATCGATTATCTTACTTTTCGCGATCTAGCGATCTATATAAACCCGTTAATTGAACCGATCAGAGATTGAGTCAAGAACAGATCAATAGGTCGATCTTCTTTACCGACCTGCTTTTCCGATCTGATCTTCTTTTCTGATCTATTTTTCTGATCTATTGCGCTAATATCTGATACGCTAATATCTGACATAGATGCTGAGTAATTCCGGCTGAAAATATTGGAAAATATTAAAATAGCAACGTTTCATAACTCAGTACTAGATACTGATAACCGCTATTTCTATCAATTAGAGGGGACTTATCAATAATGCGTTCATAGATTTTAATCGACAATAGAAAAACTTGTCTATTTAATAGTGCATTGTCGACAGCATTTTTAATAAAAGCTCCAAAAAATAGACCATAACTCAATATGTTAATCGCTCAATAACAGGCCCTTTAATTTAATATATCGCCAAAAATATTCAATAAGCATTCCATAAATACTCAATATATACTCAATAAATGATGCTGTTTTATCACCCTCTATTGATATTCTTCAATATTCGATATTTACTCAATATTCTATATATGTCGACATTTTATTGTCATATATATGCTTAAATATATGCGCTTATTTCGACCGATTTATCCATAGATATCTTATAAAACAGAAGAGTATACTATAAACCTAAATAGAAATGATACATATTAACAAAAGAGAGCGGAATTATAGGTATATAATTAACTAAATCAATCTGATATAAAAACAAAAATCACGCCTTTATAACCTCTTTTTATCGATATAAAGAGCGATCAAATCTCGATGAATCGGCAGCAATAGAGCTTAATATTTGATAACCATTCCTTTGACGCACAGCAACTTTATCACTTGAACTATTGGTGGTTATCTGTCTATATTAGTGGGAACGAAAATAACGTTACCAAGAGGATAAATACCCTTCAACATAGAGGGATCTTCTAGTAATGACAAGCACTTTAAGAAAAAAGATAAATATAGATAAATATAATTCAAAGAGGATCACAACTATGAGTACAGATTTAAGCAAAAAAATTCGCCATGAGGCGTTTCTCGACAAGATCGTCTCAGCAGAAGAAGCCGCATCTTGGATCGAAGATGGTATGACCATCGGGATGAGTGGCTTTACCCTATTTGGTGAGCCCAAAGTCTTCCCTAAAGCGCTCTCAGAGAGAGGCAAAAATGAGAAGTTTAAAGTCAATATTTTCACCGGTGCATCATTAGGTCCAGATGCTGACCAAGCGATGGCTGAAGCAGATATCATCAATCTTCGCCTCCCTTATCAAGCGAACCCTGTCATGCGTAAGAAGATCAACAGTGGTGAGATGAAATATATTGATCAACATCTCTCTCACACAGCAGAGACTCTTCGTCAAGGAAATCTCGGTAAAGTTGATTATGCCGTAATTGAAGCAGCGGCCATTACAGAAGATGGTCTTATCATTCCAACAGGATCAGTGGGTAACTCTCCAATCTTTGTAGAGAAAGCAGATCACGTCATTATCGAACTCAATACTAGTACCCCAGATAGTTATGAAGGGATTCATGATATCTATGTTCCTAAAGATCAAGGTGACAATCGTGAAGCGATTCCTGTCTATGATGATCTTAGTAAGCGTATCGGCACTATCGGTATTAAAGTTGATCCAGCGAAAGTTCGTGGTGTGATCCTCTCAGACCGTCCTGATATCCCATCACCCCTCTTTGAACCTAATGAAGAGACACAAGCGATTGCAGATAACTTATTAGACTTCTTAGCCAAAGAGGTTGAAGAGGGTCGTCTAGGTCCTAACTTAGCACCACTTCAATCAGGTGTTGGCTCCGTTGCCAATGCGGTTTTAAGCGGTATGGCCAAATCAGATCGCTTCAAAAACTTAGTTGTTGCATCTGAAGTATTACAAGATGGAATATTCGATCTTATCGATGCCGGCGTTGTTGATTTTGCAATTGCAACCGCATTCTCACTCTCGAAGAAACGTGTGGATAACTTAGCATCTGATCTTGAGAAATATAAAGATAAGATCCTCTTCCGTCCACAAGAGATCACAAACCATCCTGAAGTGATTCGTCGTCTTGGTGTTATTGCCTTTAATACAGCATTAGAGGTTGATATCTACGGTAACGTCAACTCAACTCATGTTAGCGGTACCCATGTGATGAATGGTATCGGTGGTTCGGCAGACTTTGCACGTAATGCGCGCATCACAATCTTCGTTACACAATCGACAGCTAAAGATGGCAACATCTCAACAATCGTTCCTTTTGTAACACATGTTGACCATACAAATCACGAGGTTGATGTGATTGTGACAGAGCAAGGCTATGCAGATATTCGTGGTCTTTGCCCAACAGATGCAGCAGAAAAAATTATCGAAAACTGTATGCATCCGAAATATAAGGCGCAAGCTCGTAAATACTTTGAAGATGCAAAAGCAAAACGTGGGGGCAATACACCACACCTTCTTGATGAAGCATTCTCATGGCATATCAACCTTGCTGAAAAAGGAACAATGTTGCTTGATGAGAAGTAATATCTTCTCGAAGGATAATCAACATCAACTATCAATAGAGATCGCTTATAACTAGTTATAGAGATCTTGATTACATAATAGAGCAGATCAATAGCACACATCATTGATCTGCTCTTTTTTATTGCCGATATTCAATATCGTGCCGGCAATCCGTCGATCAATTATCCCCAAATGTATCATCTATAAAACAACTGGTTATTAATCAATCTCACATCAAAATAGAATCTATGTTAATAATGATGCCTATCACATAAAACGTTATATAAAATCTTATAGACAACGTTATATAAAACTAATAAATCTTTTGAGGAGGAGTTATGGCTCGCGAAAATTGGAGCAATAAACTAATCTATATCTCTACCGTCGCAGGTGCGACGATCGGCTTTGGTGCCACTTGGCGCTTCCCTTATCTTGTTGGTGAGAATGGGGGAGGGGCTTATCTCTTTGTCTTCTTTATCGCAATGTTAATCCTTGGTGTTCCAATGCTTGTTGCAGAACATCTCATTGGTCGTAGACTCCATACCAACGTCGTCGACTCCTTTAGTGGTAAAGGATTAGATCGCCCGATCTCAAAATGGTGGAAAGCAGTAGGAATTATCGCGATTTTAGGCGCATTTGGGATCTTAGCCTACTACATGGTGCTCGGTGGTTGGGTGATGAGCTATATCGGCGGTATTTCGCTCGGAGAGATCGATCTCTCAACACCATTAAGTGCGGAAGAGGCAAAAAATTTCTTTGAAACATCCACTAATAGCCCTTGGAAGATGACGCTCTACACCTTTATCTTTGTAGCAGTCAACTACTATATCTTAGTGAAAGGGGTGATCGATGGTATTGAGCGTGTTATTCGCTGGGTAATGCCGATCTTCTTGATCTTAGTATTAGCACTGATGGTTCGTGCCCTCTTTCTTCCCGGCGCATTAGAAGGGGTTAAATTCTATATCATTCCCGACTTTAGCAAGATCAACTCCCAAGTGATTCTGCTAGCATTAGGACAGGTCTTCTTTGCGTTAAGTATCGGCTTTGGGGTGATGGTCACACTCTCCTCCTACCTCAACAAGAAAGAGAACCTTGTCGGGATTAGTATCAGTGCCGGCATTATCAATACGCTGATTCCTCTTGCGATCGGTTTTATTATCTTCCCTGCGCTCTTTTCAGCAGGTATTGAGCCAACTTCCGGCCCTTCACTAGTCTTCCAAGCGTTACCGGCAGTCTTCTCAACGATTCCTTTTGGTGCCTTCTTTGCATCGCTCTTCTTCCTGCTTCTTCTCCTTGCAGCATTGACCACCTCATTAACTATCTATGAAGTGACCATTACAACCCTGATCGAGAAATTTAAGATGAAGCGTGCAATGGCGACCTTTATTACACTTGCGGTGATCTTTATCTTTGGAAATATTCCAAGTATCTTGGCAGAGAGCAGCTGGAGTAATGTCCGCATCTTTGGTATGAATATCTTTGATGCCTTTGACTATATTAGTGCCAATATTCTCTTTATCACCACCAGCCTTCTCTCTGCACTCTTTATCGGCTTTGTCTTAAAGCGTGAAGTTGCACTCAAAGAGCTGACCAATGAAGGAACGATTAATCAGAAAATTGCGCCGATTCTCTTCTATCACATCAAATTTGTGATCCCGGCATTGATCCTCTTAATCTTCGCCTTCTCATTTGCATAGATAGCGCATCGCATAGATAGCACATCATTAAAGCACCACAAATTTCCCGCAACATAGCAGTCTCCCTATCCATTGAACTAAATGGTAGAAGTTGTTAAGTTGCGGGATTTTATTTTGATATATGCTAGCAAGTATCCAAGTTTCGTTACCTTAACGATGAGTCATTCTAAAACAAAAAAGGCTGTTGAGTTGCCGGACCTCACTATCACATACTTCCAAAAATGACATGCCGGCAATGGACATTGACAATGCCAATCTACACCTGTGGGCATGCAGTAGTGAAAAGAGTGAAATTATCGGCTCTCGCAACTCCACTACCCCTCTTATTGCTTAACTTCTTCAACAATAACAACTGATAAATGGCAGGATCCTACTTTTTATCCTTTCCCAAACGATCTAAGTTCAGACGATTAAGGCTGAGTGAATTTAACAGGACACTCACAGAACTAAATGCCATCGCGCCTCCCGCTAAAATAGGGCTTAAAAAACCCAAAGCAGCAAAAGGAATTCCGATCACATTATAGATAAAGGCCCAAAAGAGATTTTGCCGAATCTTACGCATCGTCATCTCCGAAAGCTTAATCACCTTTGGTAAAGAGGCAAGATCGCCATTCATAATGGTGACATCACTCGACTCCATCGCAATATCCGTTCCGGTTCCCATCGCAATTCCGGTATCAGCAAGCGCAAGGGCCGGCGCATCATTCATGCCATCACCCACCATTGCAACAGACTCTCCTGCCTTCTGAAGATTGGCCACAATCTTCGCCTTATCCTCCGGCTTGAGCTCCGCTCTGATCTCATCAGGGCAAAGTCCCACCTCTTCGCCAATCTTCTCTGCTGTACGTTGATTATCCCCCGTTAACATCAAAACTTTGATGCCCCTTGCCTTTAAGTCCGCAATAGCACCTGCCGAGCTCTCTTTGACTGGATCGGCAATAGCAACAAGTGCAACAAGATCTTGCTCCCGGCTCATTAAGACAACGGTCTCTCCCCGCGATTCATGTCGATCGATTAGTGAAGCAAAAGGCGTTAAATCGATATGATGCTCTACCATTAAACGGGGAGAACCGACAAAATAGCGCTCTTCTGCAATAATCCCCATTAATCCCGCCCCGACTAAAGCTTGAAAATTCTCCACCTGAAAGGAGGCGCTCTTCGAGCTGCTTGATAGTGATAACTCCTGCTCTTGCCCTGCCCCATAAGCAACAATCGCTTTTGCTAAAGGATGCTCGGAATGGGACTCTAACGCCACTAAATAACGAAGGATCTCACTCCTTTGTGCTTCTGACACAATCAGTTGAGAATTGACTGTAAAATGTTTTACCTCTGGTGCACCCGCTGTAATTGTCCCGGTCTTATCAAGCACAATCGTACTACTTTTAGCAACCCGTTCGAGCGCCTCCCCATTTTTAATTAAAATCCCCTGACGCGCACCCACACCGGTCCCCACCATGATCGCCGTCGGCGTCGCTAATCCTAAAGCACAAGGGCAAGCGATCACTAAAACCGCAACACTATGCATAATGGCATCACTCCATTCACCAAGGGTAAGGCGAGTTACCAAGAGCGTAATAAAAGCGATCAGAATCACTGCCGGCACAAAAATTGCAGAAACACGATCCGCCAGTTGCTGAATCGGGGCTTTACTCCCCTGCGCCTCATTCACAAGAGTAATGATTTTTGAGAGTGTACTCTCGTCGGCTCGCTTTAAAGCCTTCATCACTAATGCGCCACTCTGATTGAGCGTTCCGCTATAGAGTAGATCATTCTCCCCTTTATCCACCGGCAAACTCTCCCCGGTTAACATACTCTCATCCACAGTAGAGTGCCCTGATAGAACCACGCCATCAACAGGAATACTCTTTCCGGGATGTACCAGAAGATAATCATTCTCAACAACAGCATCAATCGGTACTTCAACATAGTGTTGCCCCGACTGAGAATTATCGATACGGAGGGCTGTCTCTGCTTGGAGAGACATCAAGGAGCGAATCGCAGCGCCCGTCCTATTTTTAGCGCGCTCCTCAAAATATTTCCCCAAAAGAATGAGTGTGATAATGACGGCGCTACTTTCAAAGTAAAGATGTGTCGGATCACCGCCTAAAAAACCATTATAGAAGCTATAGAGATAAGCAGCGGTTGTTCCCATTGCCACAAGAAGATCCATACTCGGCGCTTTTGCTCGTAGAGAAGCCCATGCCGCCCGATAAAATCTTGCACCAATCCCAAATTGAATCGGCGTCGTTAAAAGGAGCTGTACCCAAGGCAGATGAACGAAGTGAACCCAACTCGCCTCACTCCCTAACATCATCGCCATCATGCCTAACAACATCGGTGCACTTAAGATCGCACTGATAATTAGCTCCCAGCGCATACGATTAGCCGCCTTTGCTTCTGCTACCTGCAACTCTTCCTGATGCGCCTTATCATCGAGCATCGCACCAAACCCTGTCTTCTCGATCTGTGCAATAATCGCTTCAGGGGTAATTTGAGCAGGATTATATTCAAAGAGCCCACGCTTACTCGCAAGATTGACATTCGCACGGTAGATTCCCGGCTTTCGCCCTAAGACTCGCTCAATTCGTCCTGAACAGTTCGCACAGGTCATTCCCGTAATCGCAAGATGCAGAAAAGTACGCTCAGAACCCTCTTTTACCGCCTCTTTTGTGGCCTCTTTTGTGATCATTTTATTCAATAGATTCTCTTTTTCACTCATCACTGCGCTCCCTCTTTTTGGCTCGAATAGCTGTTTGAACAGACTCTTTTTACCTTTTTATGACAGCTACACTGCCCAACAAAACAATCACAAGGGATCTGATCGATCACCTGCTTCTCGGCGATGGTAAGCGCCTCTTTCAGTAATGGAATATCCTCTTTTGCTAACGCTTGTGCCTGTAATAATCGAGCAATTTTCTCCGCCCGATCACGCGCACAGACAAAGCTAAAGAGCGTTGCCGCGGCATGATCCCAAGCCTCTTCCTCTTCAATATTGGGCTGATAGAGGTAGCGATTACCTAGCTGCTCTGTAATCACCGCCTCTTTTGCTACGAGTCGTGCCAACAATGTCTTGATCGTAGTGGGTTTCCATCCTCTCTTTTTCGTTAAAACAGCGATCACTTCACGGCTACCCACCTCACCATTAGCCCATAAAACTCGCATCACTTCCCACTCAGATGGTGTGATCTCAATCATCTTGCGGCGCGCTATCGATTCCATCGATCTCTTCACTCCTCTCTTACGATTCTCATTTTACTCATTGTGACCACAAGTGTAGTCATCAATAGCTGAAATTATAAAATTTCTCCCCTCAATTGTCTATAGCGTTTTAGTAAGAGAATTTCATCTGCAAATATTGCATTAAAGAGCGAACAGTTGCCGGCAGATAACGGCTCTCGGGATAGACAAGATGCACTGATTTCGGTTTGGGTCGATGTTCTGGAAAGAGCTCAATAATACGCCCCGATTCAATCTCACTATCGACGGCATAATCGAAAAACTGCATAATACCAAAGCCGTTTAATACCGTCTCAAAGGCCCCGAGAGAGTTAGAGTGAACCATTGCCGGAGAGAAATGAAATGGCGTTGAATCTGCTCCAAATTCCCAAGGCAATAGCTGCCCGGTATGGGGAAATCGCAATGCGATCGTCTGCGCTTGATGAAGCGCTTCCAATGATGCCGGCATACCATATCGCTCTAAATAGACAGGGGATGCCACCAACTTCAATTGTGCACGATGTAACTCTCTTGCAACCAAACGATCCCCTTTTAAATCACCAATACGAATGGCAAGATCAAACTCATCTTTTGTAAAATTAACATAGGAATTACTAAGAGAGACCTCAAGCTGAATACTCTCATGATGCGCCTCTAAAAAAGGGGTCATTGCCGGCAGAAACTTTTTAATGCCGTAACTATCGGGCATACTGATGCGTAAAATACCATGGAGATCGCCACTGCTACTGATCTGTCTTTCAATATCACGAATATTTTCAATCGCCTCTTTACAGACAAGGTAGTAACTCTTTCCCTCTTCTGTTAAACGCATTGATCGAGTTGAACGTTGAAAGAGTTTAATATTCAACTTTTTCTCTAATCGAGAAACCGCCTTACTCACCGCAGAAGGGGTGACACCAATGGCAATAGAGGCATCGGTAAAATTACGGCTCTCTGCCGCCTTACAAAAAATTTGTAGATCATTAAAATCCATATTGTGGAGTAGAGTCATCACTTATCCCTCGGAACTTGCTCCCATTCACGATGCTATAAGTACTTCAAAATAGCACGTAGCATCCTCCCTTCATCAATCTATTTTAGCGCTATTTGTGCCGCTTAGGCATTAAAGATTTTCTTCTCATCTATAGTCAAACATGAGATTAATCCCTATGATGGAGAGGAATCTTAAGAGAGTAGTCTCAATCTGAGAGGCGACTCTGTGCTCTTGGCGCAAAGTCTTATAGGTTAGCGTCATTACGAAACAAAATTAAAAATCGATAGAAGGAATTAAATCTATGCAAAACTTTACCTCACTAGTGGAAAAACGCCGGACAATTTACCACCTTGGAAATAAACTTCCTCAGTCAAAAGAGGAGATCAATCAATTAATTGAAAAAGTTACGAAAGATACGCCCTCTGCTTTCAATTCCCAAAGTTCTCGCGTTGTTGTCTTGCATCATGATGCGCATCAAAGATTATGGAATATCACGTTAGAGGCCTTAAAAGCCATTGTTCCTGCAGATAATTTCGCAGCTACAGAGGCGAAGATTAAGAGCTTTGCGGCCGGAGCAGGTACAATTCTCTACTTTGAAGATCAGCAAGTTGTGGAAGATCTGCAAGAGCAATTCTCTGCTTATGCCGCTAACTTCCCCAAATGGTCAGAACAAGCACACGGTATTACCGCATATGCTGTTTGGCTCGCACTGGCAGAGGTCAATATTGGTGCTTCTCTACAACACTACAATGAGTTGATTGAAGCTGCCGTTAAAGCAGAGTGGAACCTTCCTGAAAAGTGGGCATTAAAAGCGCAGATGCCTTTCGGCTCAATCGAAACAGAAGCAGATCCTAAAGCATATATCGATACCGCTGCACGCTTTAAGGTCTTTGGTTAATATCCACTAACAAGGGTTAATAAGTGTTGATCGGTTAATCACTCATTCACTCAAACATAAGATCGACATAATTTGAGATTATCTCAGAAGGAGGGATTCCCTCCTTTTTTTGTGCTCCATTATTAACACTGTATCGCTAATATTATTCCTTAATAATAGAGCTATTTTAAATACCCAAAAGCCGATGCATTGCCGGATCTTACTACCACGTACTTCCTCAGATTTCGCGCCAGCAATGAGCATTGAAAATGCCAACCTGCGGGCATGCAATTGTGATAAGAGTATAAGCGTTCCCTCCCGCCGCTCTATAAACACTCTTATCTCCTGAAACCCCACAGGCTGATACATTGATCTACAGAGAGAAAAGGAGATTTGAGAAAATCCTAAAAAGAGTCAAATCAATGATAAAATAGGAAAAGTTTGATAGTAGAGAGATCAAACTTGAGATTTCGCTGCTTTAAGCAATGTTATTCACACCCATTTCAAGGAAAGTGATTATTTATGGTTACTTATGAGAGCAACAATCTGTATCAAATTCTACAACCAATTATTGAAGATAAGAGATATCAAGCCTTTGAAGAGTTAGTTGATTCGAGCCAGCCTATCGATATGGCAGATGCCTTAGAACTCTTTCCAACGGAATCGATTATCCCGCTTCTTGAAAAATTACCGGCAGAGAAATTAACTGAGCTCTATCCTCACTTTGAAGAGGAGGAGAAGGTTAAAATTATCCCTCATCTTAATATTGAGACTCTCCAAACGCTCCTCAACCGACTCCTATCAGATGAGCAGGTAACACTCTATCTCACATTGAGTAAAGAGCAGCGAGATATCTTAATGCCCACACTCTCAAAAGAGGAGCGTGAAGCGATTATTACGCTCTCCTCCTATCCTGAAGAGAGTATCGGTTCTATCGCTTCAGCCGATTATGTTAGCGTGACAGCTGATGGTACCGTCTCTGATATTTGGCATAAGGTCCGCCAAGATGCAAAGACAAAAGAGGCACTCTCCCAGATCTATATTACCGATGAGTATCGCCATCTGATCGGCGTTGTATCGCTACAAGATATCCTTCTCTCTAAAGATAGCGATCTTATCCGCGATATTATGGATACCGACGTGATTCAGGCAAAAGCCTCAGAAAATAGCCAAGTGGCCATTGCCCTAATTGAACGTTATGATCTCCCGGCACTTCCTGTTACCGATAATAACGGGCATCTCATCGGTATTGTCACGATCGAAGATGCGATGGAAAAATTACGCGAAACCGCAGCCGGCGCCTTTGCAAAGCTCGGGGGTAACGTGGCAATGACAGGACCTGAGCTCGACTACCAATACTCAAGTTTCTGGCGTATGTTCCGTGTAAGAGGCTTCTGGTTAGTGATTTTGACTATCTTTGGCGTCTTTACCAGTACCTTTGTTGCACGCCAAGAGGAGATTCTCTCTGAGGTGATTATTTTAGCCGCTTTCCTCGCCCCAATCGTCGATATGGGGGGTAATACCGGAAGCCAATCAGCCACCTTGGTGATTCGCTCCATGGCGCTTGGAGATATCCATCTTAAATGGAAAGATATCTGGTTTATTATTAAAAAGGAGATTCCCGTTGCCTTAGCATTAGGGGTCATGGTGGCACTTGTGGAAGTGGTACTCGCCTTCTTCTTTAAGAGCGGTATTAGTATTAATGTCTTGATGGTTGTCGGCTTCTCGATGATTACCGTCACCTTTATGGGTGGATTGTTCGGCATTATGCTGCCCTTTATCGCAAAGCGCTTCAATGTTGACCCGGCAACCCTTAGCTCCCCGATGCTCACCTCTATTATGGATTTCTTAGGCGTTGTGATCTATTTCGGATTTGCTTATTGGTTCTTAAGTGACCTATTAGTTGAAGCTGCCGCTGTGGTGGGTTAGATCAGAAAGATAGCGTATCCATTAGAGTCTCTTCAATAGAGATTCTTCAATAGAAGATCTTCTATTAATCGCCCCAAAGCAGATTGATTCAATAAAACTAATTCGATAAAGTTTATTCAACAAAATTTATTCGATAAGTGGATCAATAGCTTTGGGGTTTTCTTTGGAAATTTAAGCGATTACATGCACTTATGGCTAATAAGATACAAAAAATATTCCCTGCAAAAATCATCAAGCCCCTATTTATGAGCCTTATCATTACTACCATTCTCCTTGCTCTTTTTGCCACATATGCAATAAAACCATTACCAGAACTAAAACAGGTAAAAAGCAGTGCTCTGCCTATCAATGAGGAGAATAAGCTCGTACAGATGTTACAAAAAGAGTATCCGGAAGATCCCAACTTAACAGGGGTATTAGAGCTCTCTGATCCTCTTGACGCTTTCGTTGCTCGCTCTGTACTTCTCAACTTAGCTCAAGAGTCGATCGATCTACAATACTATATTTGGCGCCCCGATACCTCGGGAACCATGCTGCTCTACGACCTCTATAATGCAGCTGAGAGGGGTGTTCGTGTACGGTTGCTACTCGATGATAATAATACTCGGGGTCTTGATGACCTTATCGCAGTTTTAGATTATCACCCCAATATCGAAGTGCGCCTCTTTAATCCCTTTACTAATCGCAAATTTCGCTTTTTAGGATATCTAACAGACTTAAAACGCTTAAATCATCGCATGCACAATAAACTCCTTGTGGTCGATGGTGTCACTGCCATTACAGGGGGACGCAATATTGGGGATGAATACTTTGCTGCCGGTAATGGTACTGTCTTTGTTGACTTAGATGTGATGGCGATCGGCAATATTGTGCCACAACTCTCTCACGATTTTGATCGCTATTGGAATAGTGAGCTCTCCTACCCTGCTAAACAGATCGTGACAAAAGAGTATGGATCGGATCATATCGCCGCTTTTGAAAAGCTTCGCAAAGTCAAATATCGTGCTGATGTTGAAACTTATCAATCCGCTTTAGCGCAATCTAAATTATTAGAAAAGCTCTATCATCACAATATCGATTGGCAGTGGTCAGAAGCGATTCTGATCTCCGATCCTCCTAGTAAAGCACTCGGTGTCTGGAGTCAAAATGATTTTTACAAGCCACTCTATAACGCGATTGGCGACGCCCAAAAAGAGCTCTTTTTAGTCTCACCCTATTTTGTACCGACAAAGGTAGGAACTGCTTTCTTAAAAGATCTTGCAGAGCAAGGTATCCAGATATCGGTATTAACAAACTCCTATGAAGCCACCGATGTCGCCTTCGTCCATTCGGGATATATTAATTATCGCAAAGCGCTTATTGAAGCTGATATCGATATCTATGAGCTCAAAAAATCACATGATAAAACCCCTCATCTCAAAGATAAGGGGCTTGTGGGAAGTTCCGGTTCCAGCTTGCACGCTAAAACCTTTGTTGTTGATAATGATCGCCTATTTGTCGGCTCATTAAATCTCGATCCTCGATCAGCAAAAATCAATACCGAGATGGGGCTTGCGATCTTAAATCCCCATCTCGCTAAAGATATGACCGACCGCATTAAGCGTCATCTATTAGAGCGCTCTTACAAAGTGATCTTAGAAGATGATCAATTAAAATGGCAGCTATTTGATAATCAAGAGAGATTACTCAAAACTTATGATGTCGAGCCAAATACATCGATCTTAGAACGAGCGCTGATCCGATTTTTAACTTGGCTCCCTATTGAGTGGCTTCTCTAGCTATCACTAGCCATCAATCTCCGGATGTTGATCGATCAAGCGTTCCCGGCGTTTCTGAAGACGCGCAATCTCTTCATCAATACTCTCTATACGGCTTTCAATACGATCATAATGAGCTTGCAAAATCTCTCTTGCTTCGCTACGGTCAGAGGCAATCGGGGTCTCCCCACGTAATGGGCGATTCGCCGTCTCTTTCATATTGAAGGTCAAAATAATCCCAATAAAAGCTGTCGCCATTAGATAAAATGCGGGCACATAGAGATTATTGGTCAATTCAATCAACCAAGCCGTTAAGGTAGGTGTAAATCCTGCCACTAAGACGGAGATATTAAACGCCGTTGCCATAGCGCTATAACGCACTTTTGTCGGGAAGATCGCCGGCAAAATAGAGGCCATCACTCCGGTAAAACAACTTAACATCAATGCAAGGAAGACTAAACCTAAAAAGATCAAACCCACATTGCCGGTATTAATGAGATAAAAAGCGGGAATTGCACCGATTAACATTCCGACACTACCGATCTTAATAAAGACTTTACGGCCGAAACGGTCACTCAATAGCCCCACTAAGGGTTGAACAAAGAGAATACCGATCATAATGGCAATAATAATCAGAACCCCGTGATCAGCACTATAGCCCAAACTAAATGAGAGATAACTCGGCATATAGGTGAGTAACATATAGTAGGTCACGTTAGTTAAAATCACGATACCAACACTTAAAAGAATACTCTTTGTGTTATTACGAAGAACCGTTATAAGGGACTCTTTCGCTACCGGCTTTGCCTCAATACTCTCGCTATGCTTTAAATATGTTGGTGTCTCATCGAGCGCATGGCGCAGATACATCCCCAAAATACCTAAAGGTCCGGCGATAAAGAAGGGAATTCTCCAGCCCCACTCTTCAAAACGAGCATCCCCTAAAAGGGTAGTGATCAAAACAACGACACCGGCACCTAAGACAAATCCGGAGATCGATCCAAAATCGAGCCAGCTACTCAAAAATCCTCGGCGGCTATCAGGAGCATATTCCGCAACAAAGATCGCGGCACCCGTATACTCTCCGCCGACAGAGAAGCCCTGCGCTAACTTTGCAATTAAGAGCAAAATTGGGGCCCAGATACCGATTGTGGCATAAGAGGGGATCAAGCCGATCGCAAAGGTACTGACTGACATGATAATAATTGTCACAGCGAGAATCTTCTTCCGCCCAAACTTATCCCCTAGAACGCCGAAGAAGACGCCGCCAATAGGTCTGACTAAAAAGGGAACCGAGAAGGTGGCCAATGATGCAACTAACTGTACGCCGGGGGAGGCATCGGGAAAGAAGACTTTCCCTAAGACATAGGCCAAAAAGCCATAGACCCCAAAATCAAACCACTCAATGGCATTCCCCAATGCCGCGGCGGTAATCGCCTTGGTAAATTGATCGTTCTTCACGATCGTAATATCACTCAACTCCATCGGTTGGTGTTTTTTCGTGTTTGTCATAAATCTCCTTATTAGGTAGATATTCCATAATGAACTCACGAATTGCTTCTAAGGTATTACTCCTCATTAGGGAAGTTCATTCAAATACCTATCTGTTGGAAATATCAGTCGCAAACCCTAAAAAGCCTCTGATATTATTCAATAAGATTCAATAAAGTTTAAAAAATTGAAAATCTTAATCTGAAAATAGGATAGCGAGGCTCGATTTCTATTTGTAATTAATATTTTCTTTATTAAATTAATATCTCATTAAAAATATTAATTAGATATAAAATCTCATTACTGTATATGCCTCCTCTCTTTAAGGTGCAAGCATGCTCCTTTTCAATGCTTCAAATAGAGCTAACACTATACCTTCTCCCCCTATTGATCATTTTTTGTGATGAATAAATGAGAAAAACTCCTATTTATGCCTAACTACATCACTTTTAATGATGGTATTAAAAGGGTTGCTGAATTCTCTGCGCAATATTTAGACAAAACTTGCGATCTTAGATCAAAAAAGTTGAGGGGAAAAGAGAGGAAAAGAGCGCTAAAATGATGAAAAACCGCAATAAATGCGGTTTTTATCAAAAGTATTAATTTAAGATATCACCAAATCGCTGTTCTACTCCTCTGGCTCATATCCCAAATTGGGTGCGAGCCATTTTTCTGCTTCTTTCAGATCCCAACCTTTACGCGCAGCATAATCTTCCACCTGATCACGACCAATTTTGCCCACCCCAAAGTAGTGGGCTTCGGGATGAGCAAAGTACCACCCGGAAACAGCTGCTTGTGGATACATAGCAAAACTATCAGTAATTGCGAGACCGATACGCTGATCAGGATTGAGAAGACGCCAGAGTGTTGCTTTCTCCGTATGTTCTGGACAGGCTGGATATCCCGGCGCCGGGCGAATGCCGCGATACTCTTCTCGAATCAAGGCTTCATTATCAAGCATTTCATCTTTCGCATATCCCCAATACTCTTTACGCACCCGTTTATGGAGATACTCCGCTAAGCTTTCGGCAAGACGATCGGCAAGCGCTTTGAGCATAATCGCACTGTAATCATCATGATCAGCTTCAAATGCCTCAATATAGGGTTCAATGCCGATACCTGCCGTACAGGCAAATGCGCCGATATAATCCTCTTCACCGATAAAATCAGCAAGAGAGCGATTCGGCATCTCATTGGGTCGCTCTGTCTGTTGACGCAGATGATGCAAACGTGCAAGTTCTTCTGTACGAGTATCATCTGTAAATAAAACTGTACTTTCACCTGCATTTTTTGCAGGAAATAGTCCGACAACAGCTTTCGCTGTTAGCCACTTCTCCTCGAGAATTTTTGCCAACATCTTCTCTGCGTCTTGATAGACTTTTGTCGCTTCTTCCCCAATAATTTCATCTTCTAATAATTTTGGGAACTTCCCACGCAATTGCCAGGAAGCGAAAAAGGGGGTCCAATCGATCGTCTCTACAAGATCCTCGAGCGGCACTTCAAACTCATGAATCCCCATCTTCTCCGGTTTTACAATATGATCAAATCTTAATTTTAAACGGTTATTGACCGCCTCTTGAAAGGGGATTAGCTTAATATCGCGTTGTCTTTCGAGGTACGCTGTACGGCGCTTTTCGTAGTCTTCCTTCAAGTTCTTTTTAAACTCATCACGAAGCTCTGGACTAATCAAAGATTGCGCCACCCCAACAGAGCGGGAAGCATCACGCACATGAACAACGGTATGACGATATTGTGGGGCGATACGAACCGCTGTATGCGCAAGCGAGGTTGTCGCTCCACCAATCATAATAGGAATATCGAGACCTCGGCGCTCCATCTCTTTAGCAAAGCCGACCATCTCCTCAAGCGATGGCGTGATTAAACCGGAAAGACCGATCACATCCACCTGCTCTTCGAGCGCCTTCTCAATAATTGCCGGCGTGGGGACCATCACCCCCATATCGATCACCTCAAAGTTATTACATTGCAATACAACACCGACAATATTCTTCCCAATATCGTGAACATCACCCTTTACTGTCGCCATCAAAATCTTGCCATTTGACTGACTCATATCGCCAAACTTTCTCTTCTCCTCCTCAATAAAGGGGATCAAGTAAGCTACCGCACGCTTCATCACTCGCGCTGATTTGACCACTTGGGGCAGGAACATCTTTCCTTCACCAAAAAGATCTCCCACCACATTCATACCGGTCATCAAGGGACCTTCAATCACCTCAATCGGCCGTGAAAAACTTTGTCGTGCAAGTTCAGTATCCTCTTCAATATAGCTATCAACGCCATTGACTAAGGCATAGGTTAATCGCTCAGCAACAGGAAGCGCTCGCCATTCGAGATTCTCCTCTTTACGAGTTGCTCCCTCCCCTTGATATTTCTGTGCTAGCTCTAAAAGGCGTTCGCTCGCTTCAGGATCTCGATCAAATAGCACATCTTCAATCCCTTCTCGTAACTCTTCGGGGATATCCTCATAGATCGCAAGCTGACCGGCATTGACAATCCCCATCGATAATCCCCGCGCGATTGCATGATAAAGAAAGACCGCATGAATCGCCTCACGTACTAGATTGTTCCCTCTAAAAGAGAAGGAGACATTAGAGATCCCCCCTGAGATATGGACATAGGGGAGATTTTTCCGAATCCATTCCGTCGCTTCCAAAAAATCTAACCCATAACGATTATGTTCTGAAATGCCCGTTGCAATCGCAAAGACATTGGGGTCGAAGATAATATCCTCCGCCGGAAAGTTGACCTCATTGACCAAAATATCATACGCTTTTGAGCAGATCTCAATCCGGCGTTCTAAATTATCCGCCTGCCCTGCCTCATCAAATGCCATCACCACAATGGCAGCGCCATATTTTTTCGCCAGTTTTGCCTGCGCAATAAATTGCGCGACCCCCTCTTTCATCGAGATTGAGTTAACAATCCCTTTCCCTTGAATGCACTTAAGCCCCGCTTCTAAGATCTCCCACTTTGAGGAGTCGATCATAATGGGCACTTTAGAGATATCGGGCTCTGAAGCAATAAGATTGAGGAAGGTGACCATCTCCGCTTTCGAATCGAGCATCCCCTCATCCATATTGATATCGATAATCTGCGCGCCATTTTCCACTTGATCACGCGCGACTTCCAAGGCTTCGGCATAATTCTTCTCTTTAATCAGGCGCTTAAAACGGAGAGAGCCGGTAATATTGGTTCGCTCGCCCACATTGGCAAAGAGCGATTCACCAATCGTTAAGTTACACGCCTCTAAGCCTGAAAGGCGCAATGATTTTACCTTCTCTTCCGGAATACGAGGAGCGATCGATGCGACCTTCTCAGCAATTTTCGCAATATGTTCCGGCGTTGTTCCACAACATCCCCCGACGATATTAAGAAAACCTGATTCTGCCCATTCGGCCATCTCTAACGCCATCTCATCAGCGCCAAGATCATACTCACCAAACGCATTGGGAAGGCCGGCATTAGCATGAGCAGAGAGATAAAATTCGGAAATATGGGAGAGTTCTGCAACATAGTTTCGCAGAAGATCAGGTCCTAACGCACAATTAAGACCGATCGAAAAGGGGCGAACATGGCGTAACGAGTTGTAGAAAGCTTCGGTCGTCTGCCCTGAAAGCGTCCGCCCTGAAGCATCTGTAATAGTACCGGAGATCATCACCGGCAATCGAATCCCTCTCTCTTCAAAAAAGGTCTCGATCGCAAAAAGCGCTGCTTTAGCATTGAGCGTATCGAAGATAGTCTCGACCATTAAGATATCGGCACCGCCGGCTACCAAGCCAGAAATAGCTTCCAAATACCCTTCAACTAATTGATCAAAAGAGGTATTTCTAAAGCCAGGGTCATTCACATCAGGGGAGATCGAGGCCGTCTTACTAGTAGGACCTAAAACCCCTACCACAAATCGGGGCTTTTCTGCCGTGCTATAGCGCTGACACGCACGCTTAGCTAATTGCGCTGCCTCATAATTGATCTCATAAACATAAGGCTCCATCCCATAATCGGCCATCGACATTTGAGTAGCATTGAAGGTATTGGTCTCAATAAGATCAGCGCCCGCCGCAAGATAGGCCTCATGAATCGCCAAAATAATATCAGGTTGCGTTAAGACTAAAAGATCATTATTCCCCTTAAGATCTTGGGGCCAATCGGCGAAACGTTCACCGCGAAAATCAGCCTCCTCCAATTGTCGCTTCTGGATCATCGTCCCCATTGCTCCATCTAAAATTAAGATGCGTTTCTGGGCGATACTCTGAAGTTGCTCTTCGATAGCCATAAAATAGATACTCCTCTCTCTACCGGCAGACGCAATCGCTGCCATCATCAATAGTGGTTAACTCAGTGAGTGTTACTCATTTATGCGACGAACTTAACTTGTAGCGCACTTTAAAAAAGTGTCGCTCTCATCATCATCTTGATAATCGTTCATCGTCGTTAATAATCGTTCTAAATAGAGAGAGGAGGATAGAGAAAAAATAGAATCGACCATAAAAAAGTGCTAATCACAGATCAAATCTGCCACTAGCACTTCTTTATTAAGATCAGCCTGTACAAGATCATCTTCTAGAGTGCAACAGATCAAGCATCCTAAAAGATTGATCAACGATAACACATTAATCAGGAATATCGATCTTTCCTGAGATAGCGGGCTTCACAGCCTTGCTATCGATAATTAATGTGGGCTGTAGTGAAGGATTAGAGGGATAATTCGATCCTCCCCATTTCATCACTACTTGTCCTTTCCCTTTGCTATAAACGGAGAGATCAGACCAACCATTTGAACGTGCTTCTAAGACATAGATCGGCGCATTCGCAACTGTCGATTTTGATGCTAATTTATAATTACCATCTGCTAAGCCTTCAAAGACTAACAGTGTACAGCCACCGGTTCCACACCACTCTTCCCCTTCGAGAAGCACTAAACCATCATCGATGCCATCTTGGTTAAGATCAGCATATGCGACAGCGTAACTTGGTGCGGTCTCATTGGTGAAATTTTTAATTGCTGCCTCTAACTGCGGTGTTGCAACAACCTCTTCTAACTCAATAGAACTCCCTGCTGTTTGACAGCCTGCTAAAAAAAGTGCGGAAAGTGCTACGGTTAATAGACCTTTTTTCATCATAGTGACTCCCTTTGTTGTCCTGAGACTTCTGGTATAAAAAAGCTCTTCCTGGGTAACAAGAAGAGCATCATTAACTGATTAATGCTTCTTATCTGCCAGACTCATCGATCTGTTGGACTTAGCACAAAAAGATTGGTGCTGAGACTTCATTGGGCCAATTCCCTCCATCTCTCTTAATAAGAACTACACTTTTACTATATCACTCAAAATTTAAAAATAGCAAAATAAAAGTGCAAATATAGAAATAGAGGTAATAAAAAGTGAACGTAATAACGGACGCAGCAATCGCGGTAACGGTTTCGTTTAAGATTAATCTCGTTTAAAAATATCGCAAGAATGTCGTAAGAATATTGTAATAGTATCGATAAACAGGCCGGTTAAGATATCGAAAAATAGTGAAAAGCATCTTGCTAAAAAGATTCAAATGATCGATTTTTAGAGCCTTAAGCTCTTCATGCAGATGCAGTAACGACCTCAAGGGCGATCTCAATAGAAGCCTCAGTAGCGCGTAAAAACTTGCTTTTTACACAACAACTCCTCTATAGTAAAAAGTAGATGGTAGAGAGAGCAACCCGCTTTTAATACCATGATCTTATCAAGAGCGGCGGAGGGAAAGGCCCTGTGATGCCCGGCAACCTGATGAAAATTAAGGTGCCAATTCCTTCGACCTATCTAGGGATAGTGATCGAAAGATAAGTTTGCGTAATGCCAACACTTGATGAGAACGAGTGCTGGCTTTTTTTATGCCAGTTCGAAAATGGAAGGACCCTCCAATAACCCCAATTTCCCAATAACCCAATAACCATTAATCGACAGAGGACAAATAAGATGAGTGCGCAATATGTTGAGCTATTAAACCAGAGCCTTTCTGAACTACAAAATGATGTTAATGTCTCTTTTGAGTTCTTTCCCCCCAATAGCGAACAGATGGTAACCACTCTCTGGAACTCCATCGAACGCCTTAAAGTATTAAAGCCTCAATTTGTCTCCGTCACTTACGGAGCAAATGCTTCAACACGGGATCGAACACACCGCGTGATTGAAGATATTGTTTATAAAACAGATCTTACCGCTGTGCCTCATCTCACCTGTGTGGATACCTCCGAAGAGGAGCTTCACCAGATTGCCGATAACTATTGGAATCTTGGCATTCGCCATATATTAGCGCTTCGAGGAGATCTCCCTAAAGGTACCGAAAATCCTGGGATCTATGCCGATCATTTGGTGAAGCTTCTAAAAAAACGACATGATTTTGATATCTCTGTCGCTGCCTATCCTGAGATTCATCCCGAAGCTAAAAATGCCCAGGCAGATCTGCTTCATCTCAAACGAAAGATCGATGCCGGCGCCAATTTAGCTATTACCCAATTCTTCTTCGATATCGATGCCTTTCTTCGATTTCGTGATCGTTGCGTTGCTGTGGGAATTGAAGCGGAGATTGTTCCCGGTATTCTTCCTGTCTCCAATTACGATTCTCTTGTGAAATTTGCCGGCCCACTCAATGTCAAAATCCCCTCTTGGCTCCATAAACGCTATGAAGGCTTAGAGAATGATCCCACCACTCGAAACCTTGTGGGGGCGAGTATCGCCATCGATATGGTGAGAGTTCTCCGAAAAGAGGGGATTCAAGACTTCCACTTCTATACGCTCAACCGCTCCGAGCTAACCTATGCAATCTGCCATACATTAGGTCTACGCCCCGAGCCGGCACTTACCATAAAAGAGGCCTGAGCATCAATCAGCGACTCAGGTTCCATGTGAAACATTAAAAGAGAGAGTCAAAGGTTTAACGAAATGGATCAGGAATTGTGGAGGGAACAAGGATATGGCGCCCCACATGCGCAACATCGGTCTCGCCACAAAAAGCCATACTGGTCTCAAACTCATTGCGGATCAGTTCCAATGCCTTTGTGACCCCGGCTTCCCCCATAGCGCCTAAACCATAGAGATAAGCGCGACCAATCATTCCGGCATTCGCGCCTAATGCAACAGCTTTAAGGAGATCTTGTCCGGAACGAATACCACTATCGAGAATAATCTCGGTAGAAGTACCGCTAAGCGCTTCAACAATAGAAGGGAGAACCGCAATGGAAGAGAGTGCACCATCTAACTGGCGCCCGCCATGATTACTCACCACAATGGCATCGGCACCCACTTGATGTGCCATCTTGGCATCTTCAGCATCTAAGATCCCTTTTAGGATAATTTTGCCGCCCCACATCTCTTTGATCCAGGCGATATCATCCCAATTGAGGGTTGGATCAAATTGCTGATTAGTCCAAGAAGCAAGAGAGCTTGGATCATCAATCCCATCCACATGCCCAACAATATTGCCAAATTGACGCCGTTTTGTCTTCAACATATTCCAACACCAACGCTGTTTAGTTAGGAGGTTTAACCAGTTTCGAAGTGTCGGCTTTGGTGGCACCGAAAGACCATTTTTAAGATCTTTATGACGCTGACCGATCATCTGCAGATCAAGAGTAATCACTAAAGCATCACACCCTGCTCTTTTCGCGCGATCGATAAGGCGCTGCATAAAATCACGATCACGCATCACATAGAGCTGAAACCAGAAAGGCTCACCCACCTCATTTTTAATATCTTCTAAGGAGGCAATACTCATTGTAGATAAGGTATAACGAATCCCAAATCGCGAAGCGGCTCGTGCCGCTAGGATCTCCCCATCAGGATGGACCATGCCCACAAGTCCGGTAGGAGCAATAGCGAGCGGCATCGACATTGGAATCCCGAGAACTTCACGCTCTAAATGTCTATTCTCCATATTCCGTGCCACTTTCTGCACTAGCTTAATCTTCTGAAAATCAGATTCATTTGCGCGATAGGTGGATTCTGTCCAAGATCCTGAATCAACATAATCATAAAACATTTTAGGGACACGTCGCTTTGCAAGCAGACGAAGGTCTTCGACATTGGTAATCGTTGCCATACTTAAAAATTGAACCTCATAACATAATCTAAATTAATAATCTGAATTAAAAAGGACTCAAACTGAGCCTAAATAGCCTCAAAACACTATACTGCTCGCACGAAAGAGTGACAACGATTTATTGAGAATTTTATCTATAGCTCTCTAGTTTCGACCCTAGTTACAACCTTACTTACAACCCTACTTACAACCTTATTTAAAATCACATTTGCCATTCTATCTACAAAATTTATTTGCACTTTTTATTAATGTAGTCTATACATATATGTAATGCCGATTTGATAACAGCTTGCGGGCATAACCAGCTAAAGCGTCCCTCTCAAAAAAAGAGATTCTCCTCCAAAAATACCTTGTGGAGAGCAGGCAGATCAGATCGCAATTGAGACAACTCAATGGAATCTAATCGATCAAATCAATAAGTCGATCGAGTCGATTAGATGATTAGCACCTGACAAACCTGACAATCACCACAAGGAGAAAATGTATGTCATCAGAGAATCCTCAACTTCCCATCCTCGATTATCATCAATTTCTTGCAGGAGGCGATGAGCGAGAAGCTTTCCTAGAATCGCTCCGCTATGCCGCACATGAGATCGGCTTCTTCTACCTTAAAAATCATAATATCCCCCAATCATTGATCGAAAAGGCGCAAAGATTAGCGAAAGAATTTTTTGCGCTACCGTTAGAGGAGAAGTTAGCAATCCATATGTCGAACTCACCTCACTTTCGCGGCTACACCAATATTCATGATGAGATTACACGAGAGAAGCCCGATAGCCGTGAACAGTTCGATTTTATGCCGGAGTATGAAGCGATTCCGCTCGACCAGATCCCTCATGATCAACCTTGGCTTCGCCTTCAAGGCCCTAATCAGTGGCCCGACTCGCTTCCGGAGTTGCGCCCCACCTTTATTGAACTTCAAGAGCGTCAGACAGAATTAGCAAAGTCGATGTTAACCGCTTTTGCTTTAGCGCTCGGGCAGGATGAGGAGATCTTCGCGCCCACCTACGCGCATAAACCCTCTGTTCTCTCCAAAGCGATCCACTATCCCGGCGTCGATGGCGAGCAAGGGGTCGGACCTCATAAAGATTCTGGCTATATCACCTTTGTGCAGCAGGAGGATCAAGCGGGATTAGAGGTCTTAAAAGATGATGAGTGGGTCTTAGCAGAACCGATCGAGGGAACCTTTGTTGTCAATATTGGTGAGCTACTTGAGATCGCCTCACAAGGATATCTCAAAGCGACGCTTCATCGAGTACTTCCCTCCCCTATTGGGCAAGATCGCTACTCTATCGCCTACTTTTTAACCTCACAGCTCGATGCCACCGTGCCACTTTTAACATTACCGAAAGCGCTACAGGGAAAAAGTTTTTCAATCACCCAAGATCCTAAGAATCCACTCTTTACACAGATTGGCAAAAACTTCTTAAAAGGACGTTTACGCTCCCATCCTGATGTTGCCGCGCGCTTCTATACCGATATCTCAATTGATGAATAGATCTGTAGATGAATAGCTAGAGAGAGAAGTAATAATAAATAGTGATCGTTATTGGTAACTAGCAACGACCAATAACGACGAACAGAGCACTCACCCTCATCACTATTCATAACACAATCACCCAACCACACAATGACGATTAACTGATTAACTGATTAACAATTAATAACTAACAATTAACGATCCACAATAACAGAATGCCGATTTGGAAAAGCTTGCGGGCAGAACAGCTAAGCGAATCTCCTTTTCGGCATCTACTAGGAGAATAAGATGAAAATCAACACCCCATTCCTCACCCCCACTTTATCATTAAGCGATAAAAAACCTTCCTTTTGGAAATCTCTTAAACGAGGCATGAAACTGCTTCTATTAGCAACGCCACTACTCTTAACGGCATGTTCAGATGATGGCTCAACCGCACAAGCGAGCGAAAATAGAATTAAAATTGGCACCTCTCCCGGGGATTTTGCCGATATTGTGCGGGAGTATCTTGCGCCAGAACTACAAAAATCGGGGTATCAAGTAGAGCTAACAGAGATCACCGATATTGTGATCCCCAATGTGAGTGTTGAAGAGGGTGCACTCCATCTCAATCTCTTTCAACACCGCCCCTATATGGAGGAGTTTAATCGTGTTCGAGATGGCCACCTTGCACCGCTGGTTCAAGTTCCTACCGCACCTTACGGACTCTATGCCGGCAAGAAGAGATCGCTCGATGAGATCGAAAAAGGAGCAACAGTCGGGATTCCCTCCAATGTCACCAACTTTTCCCGCGGTCTTTGGATTTTAGAGAACTTAGGTTGGATAGAGCTGCGCGATGATATTGCCGACCCTTTCCGTATTGAGAAGCGTGATATCACGAAAAACCCCTATCAATTGGAGATTAAAGAGATTGAAGCAGCCCAGATGACTCGAGCGCGTGATGATCTCGATTATGCTATCATCAATGGAAATTTTGCTCTCGATGCCGGCATCCATTTTACAGAAGCGCTCACCATTGAGCCGAGTAAATATTTTGTCAATTGGATCGTAGTACATGAGAAGAATCTCAACGCTCCTTGGGCAACAGAGATTGTGGAGATTATCAATTCCGACGGCTTTAAAGCTTATAGCCAAGAACGATTCCCTGGTTATAATCTTCCCTTAGTATGGGAAGAAGAGAGTGATCAATAGCACAACATCATTTCAACACGATTTAAGATAGATCAGCGAAGCGGTGGAGATCCATCGCCCGCTGATGCTCATATTTTCCAACAATTGAGAATTACCACTTGCCAGCACGAAATTGATGGAATTATGCGACAGTAAGATCCGGCAACTCATCAGCTTCTATTGCTTTGATCAATTATTCTTAAGAGAATCCATGGAGATGTGGGAACCAACTATTTCGTTCTTATAACGATTGCATGCCCGCAGATTACATCAACCATATCGATCTTCTACTCAACATAGAAAAGAATACTAAAGTATTGGCAGGCACTGCCACCAATGACAAAAAGATGCCAAATGCCATGCGCATGTTTAACCTTTTCATCCAGAAGAAAAAAGATCACGCCGAGCGTATAGACTACCCCACCGGCAATTAACCAGAAGAGCCCTTCAGATGAGAGCGCTAAAGAGAGTGGTTTTGCCGCAATCACAATCAACCATCCCATCACAAGATAGATCGTTAATGAGAAGATCTGTGTTCGACGACCAATTAAGATCTCCTGAATAATTCCGATCGCCGCTAATCCCCATGAGACACCAAATAATGACCACCCCCAACCGCCACCTAAAGTCACCAAAGTATAAGGGGTATAACTCGCTGCAATTAAGAGATAGATCGCACAATGATCTAATACCTGAAAGAGATCTTTCCTTGGTCCGGGCTGAAGAAGATGGTAAATCGTTGAGGTAAGATAGAGTAAAACAAGTGCCGCGCCATAAACCGAGACACTTACAATCTTCCACGCATCATTATAGAGGCTGGCATAGACAATAATAAATGACATCCCCCCTAATGCGAGTAAGGTCCCGATTAAATGACTATAGATATTAAATTTTTCACCTTGAGGCATCTTATATAACTCCTTACACTCATTGCTGTGTTGATGCATTGCACGACTTAAGTGCTTAGTGTAGCACTCCTCAGGACCACTTTATCAACCAAAATAAGAAAATCTGTAGAGCCACTGGAATCAACGACTGCACGCTTTTCACCACTCTATGCCCACAGGTCGGCATACTCAATGCCGAGATTAATCTCATTGAAGTATTCATAATTGCTGGCGATTGAAAATTGCCACTTGCCGGCGCGAGATATGTGGAAGTACGCGATAGTAAGATCAGGCAATCGTTCAGCTTTTTTGTTTCAATATGTTTCAATAAATAAGATCATCAGCAAAGCCTCAGGAATCGACGACTGCACACTTTTCACCACTCTATGCCCACAGATCGGCATCAATGATGATCAGACAATTACACATTTTGATTCCCATTATCATGAAAAATCGCTATATATCGAGTTATTCCCTCTAAAATTGGGTAAAATAGAAACGGTATACATAAAAAATTGAATAGATATTCAACAGATAGATATTTAATCATTGAGTTATCTCAACAACTAGATTTTAGGAGCAAAAATGCGTAAACGTACTACAACCGTTAATCTTGATCGATTCCGTAAGAAGCGATCACTTCGCCTCAAACCGCTTGCAGTCATTGTCGCCTCTGCCCTCTTCCTTGCCGCATGTAATGATAATAGCGCACAGCAGGAAGAGGTCTCCATGTATCGTAACGTTGAAGAGTGTGTGCGTTACAATCCCGATGCAAAATCGCTCTGTGAAACAACCTTTGCACAAGCACAACAAGAAGCGCTCGATACCGCACCTCGCTTTGCAACAAGAGAGGATTGTATTGCTGAATTTGGAGAAGCAGGTTGTCAAGTTGCACCACTCAATCAAGAACAGAATACGGCACAATCGAGCGGAAGCTTCTGGATGCCCCTTATGGCAGGCTTCCTCTTTGGTAAAATGATGGGTGGATTTAATGCCCATAAGCCGCTCTACTCGCCACAAGCAGGTCCGAATAAAGGGCAATTCTTCGACTCAAGCGGCAAAAACTTTGGCAATGTCAAACCAGGAACGAAGTTTAAAGTCAATCCAACAGATTTAAGACCTGGAAAAGCAGGACAGACGCTACGCCGTGGTGGTTTTGGCCAGATGGTCTCTAAACAGAATATGGCGCCGGCAAAATCAGCTTCGGGAAGCAATACTCGTCGCAGTGTAGGTGGCTAGCGATGAAACGCATCCCTATTACCGAACGCCCTCACTGGCAGCAACAAGCTGAAGAGTATGGCTTTAACTTCCATACCATGTATGGCGAACGCTACTGGTGTGAAGATTTCTACTATCAATTTGGCCTTAAAGAGATTGAACTGATTGAATCGGCCACTGAAGAGCTTCACCAGATGGCGCTTCAAGCAGTTGAGAGAGTGATTAAGAGCGAAAAACTGCTGGAAAGATTTCAGATTCCGCCTCAAAGTTGGCGCTTTATTCGAGATTCATGGGAGCAAAATGCCCCATCACTCTATGGCCGTTTTGACTTTGCCTACGATGGTGCCGGACGCCTTAAGCTCTTAGAATATAATGCAGATACACCAACCTCTCTCTATGAGAGCGCCTTCTTCCAATGGCTCTGGCTTGAAGAGCAGATTGAGGCGAAAAATCTGCCGATGATCGCCGATCAATTCAATAGTATTCAAGAGCAGCTAATCTCGCGATTTTCAGAGCTACGCGCCTATCATCAGGTCGAACTTCTTCACTTTAGCTGTTGCCAAGATTCAGATGAAGATCGAGGTACTGTGGAATATCTAGAAGATTGTGCTCAAGAAGCGGGTTTAGCGACTCAGTTTCTCTATATCGAAGAGATTGGTATCAATAACGAATTGGAGTATACCGACCTCGATGATGATCCGATCAAAGCGATCTTTAAGCTCTATCCTTGGGAGTTTATGTTAGGGGAAGATTTCGCGAGCTATCTCGATATGAATAAGACCTTATGGCTTGAGCCAGGCTGGAAAGCGATTCTCTCTAACAAAGCGCTTCTCCCCCTCTTATGGGAGATGTTTCCTAACCATCAATATCTTCTGCCTACCTATTTTGCCGATGATCCTAAAGCAAAAACACTCACTGATTATGTGAAGAAACCACTCTTCTCTCGAGAAGGGGCAAATGTTGAGATCATCACCGATGGTAAAGTCCTAGAGAGTGCGGATGGCCCTTACGGCATTGAAGGCTCCATTATTCAAGCCTATGAACCTCTACCTGTTTTTGATGGTAATCATGTTGTCGTAGGAAGTTGGATTGTTGGCGATACCGCTTGTGGGCTCAATATTCGTGAAGATCACTCTCGGATTACCCAAGATCTTTCGCGCTTCTATCCTCATGCGATTATTGGCTAATCAATTTGAAAGAATCATTAAAAGAGAAATGCGCCTTACCGGGCGCATTTTTTATAAATAACCTCTAAGAAAGTTAGAGATAATACATATAGTTGCCCTCTTCCTCTTGTGCTTCTAAGGCAATGTCGGACAACTTAATATTGGTTAAAATCTTCATCAATCCTTCACTCATAGGGCGATAGACCTGTTCAAGCAGAGCGCGCTCAATATTGTGGGCGGTCTCTTCCACCGTGGCATCATTCTCGGTAAAGAGCGCCGGCTCAACACTACTTAAAATGTCATAGAGCGTAATCTCTTTAGGTGCTCGCATGAGATAATATCCTCCTTGAGCTCCTTTGATCGAACCGACAACTTCTCCCCGACGCAGTTCTGAGAAGATTCTCTCTAAATAGATTTTAGAAATCTCTAAATCTTCGGCAATCTCTAAAACTGTAGTGACAGGCTGAGACTCATGGACTAATGCCATCTTCACAAGCGATGCTAATGCATAACGAGATTTTGCGGATAACTTCATAGAAACTCCTCAGTGAATATTAATTGACAACTATTTCCAGATCCTGATACTCTACACTACATAGAGTAAACATATAATAATGGTATGCTTATCATTCGTCAATAGCGATTTTCTTTTATAAGCGCGATCTGCATCTACAAGCACCTTATAAGCAACCATTGATTGTCTCAAGGAGAAGAGAAGATGACAAAAATTTATGAAAGTTTAACCGATCTTATCGGCCATACCCCCCTTTTAGCACTCAATCGTTTTTCAAAATCGAAAGGCATTAAAGCGCCACTCATTGGAAAACTAGAGTATCTCAATCCTGCCGGAAGCGTTAAAGATCGTATCGCTTATGCTATGATCGACACCGCAGAAAAAGCGGGCATCTTGAAACCCGGATCAGTGATTATTGAACCCACCAGCGGAAATACCGGCATTGGACTCGCTTCTGTTGCCGCAGCTAAAGGGTATCGTATCATCTTAACAATGCCGGAAACAATGAGTATTGAGCGTCGCAATCTTCTAAAGGCTTACGGTGCTGAATTGGTGTTAACGGAAGGTGTTAAAGGAATGAAGGGCGCCATTGCCAAAGCAGATGAGCTTGCAGAAGAGATTGAGGGCGGTATCATCTTAGGGCAATTTATCAACCCAGCAAATCCACAAGTTCACGAAGAGACAACCGGCCCTGAAATTTGGAATGATACCGATGGCCAGGTCGATATTGTCATTGCCGGTATCGGCACGGGCGGAACAATCACCGGTCTTGGACGCTATCTTAAAAAGCAGAATCCCGCGATTCAAGTGATTGCCGTAGAACCAGAATCGTCTCCTGTTCTCTCTAAAGGGGAAGCAGGTCCTCATAAAATCCAAGGTATTGGTGCCGGCTTTATCCCTGAAACTCTCGATACCGCAATCTATGATGAGGTGATCACAATCTCCGATAGCGGTGCTTTTGAATTAGCAAAAGAGGTCGCCGCGACAGAAGGTCTGTTGATCGGAATTTCAGCAAGTGCCGCAATTAAAGCTGCGGTCGAAGTCGCAAATCGTCCAGAAAATGAGGGTAAAAAGATTGTAGTGATTCTCCCTGATAGTGGTGAAAAATATCTTTCAACACCGCTCTTTGAAAAGGAATAATCATCCCCATATTGGAATTACGGTATTTTATTCCTCCTTTAAATACCTACTTACTTTCGCCTAGTCAGATGACTAGGCTTTTTTTATTTCAGAAATTATTCCCAAAGAGGTATTTATACAATAAGAAAATCAGCAGAGCCGCGAGAATCGATTATTTCATACTTATTGTGGAAAAAGGATAGAGATCTGCAAACCTGATAACTGATCGTCTCGCGCTGAAAAGTGGATCTCTCCATGATGCGCTAAGACGATCTTCTCTACAATATGGAGTCCTAAACCAAATCCGCGACGCGATCGATCCGCTCTATGAAAACGCGCCTTTAACTCAGCCATCTGCGCAGATGGAATGCCGGCACCCCGATCACGAATCACCAAACGAATGGCACCTGCCTCCTGCTTTGCTACAAGCTCGCTATACTCCCCTTCTGCCGCATAAAAGCGGATATTATCGAGAAGATTTTTAAGGAGAAGATAGAGCAGACTCGCATCCCCCCGCATCTTTAACTCAACGGGGATATCCACCCGTAAAGGATGGGGAAATTGTGGCTGATACTCCATTAGTAAGGGCTCAATCACCTCCTGCAGTAGATCGAACTCCCGAACATTTTCAAAGTGAAGCTGATAACTTGCACGCGAAAATTGGAGTAATCGTTCAATGGTGACTAAGAGATCATCGATTCGATTGAGCAGTAACTCTCGCTCCGGCAGAGCCTCCATCAACTCTAAGGTTAAACGCATGCCGGCAAGTGGTGTTCGCAACTCATGAGCAACATCTGCCGTAAAGGCCTTCTCATACTCAATCCGCTGCCCAATATTGTGCAACAATTGATTCACCTTCAAGACCATCATCTCCACCTCTTTTGAGGGACTCGACAATAAGATCGGCGTTAAATTGAGCGAGCTTCGAAGTGCTAACTCCTCACTCAACCGCTCAAAAGGAATTAAGAGACGCTGTGTGACATAGCGAATCGACAAAAAAGCGCCGATCAAAATCAGAATAATAAAGAGCGTCAGCGCGATAAGGATCTCTTTTGCTTCATGCCGCATCGCACTCACCTTCTCTGCATCACTCAATACTTGATCTGTTAAGATATCGATCTGCTCACTAATCTCATAAGCGATCAGGGCAATAATGATAATGCCTGATATCAGAATGATCCCGGTTAAAGCTAAAAGTAAACGTCGCTGAATGCCCACTGCTTCGCCCCTTACTTGTTTACATTTTGATGCTGTTGAGTCTGATCGATCTCATCGACCTCATCGATCAACTGATAACCAAAACCACGAACTGTCTCTATCCTCTCTTTACCGATCTTCTGCCGTAATCGATGAATGTAGACCTCTAAGGTATTCGATCCCAATTGATCTTGCCAAGAGTAGAGATCTTGCTGTAAAAACTCTCGAGCAACAACCTGCCCATATTTGAGCAGAAGACGGGAGAGAATCAGATACTCACGAACGGTAAGATCGAGCAATTTCCCCTTAAGATGAATCTCTTTCTGGTTCAGGTCAAGCGCAAAATCAGCGATCTCTAACTGATTATTAGCAACACCACAGTGACGCCGAATAATCGCTCGTAAACGCGCATAGAGTTCGGCAATTGCAAAAGGTTTTAATAGATAATCATCCGCGCCGGCATCTAGCCCCATCACCCGATCATCCACCGTATCTCGCGCCGTAATAATGAGTACCGGCACACTATTTTCCGTCTGCCGAAGATAGGAGAGGAGTGTCAATCCATCACCATCAGGAAGCCCAAGATCTAATAAAACCGCACTATAGTGACTATTCTCAACCGTTAAAAAAGCGATCGCTTCCTTCACTGTCTCCGCAGAGTCGACCACATAATCCTCTTTAATAAGCGCTCGCTCTAGGCCTCTTCTTAAAAGAAGATCATCTTCCACGATCAATAATTTCATAATGTTTGACACGCCTTAAATAAGTTCATCGATTCATCATAGACCGCACTCTCTACCGAGAGCAAGCCCAGAAGTGAATGGAAGAGGTTGTCTTGAGATAGTGCCACCTCATCAGCCATTTGCAAGAGACAACTCTCTGATAATTTTCGGTTTTGATAAAAATCGGGATCTGCCCAAAAGATCATCGGCACCTGCTTTTGCTCCTCAGGGGCAATCGCATAAGGTGCGCCATGAAGATAGAAGCGATTCTCGCCCAACGACTCACCATGATCTGAAATATAGAGCATTGCGGTCTCATACTCACCGGAGAAACGCTTTAGAAGCCCAATCGTCTCTGCTAAAACATAATCGGTATAGAGAATCGTATTATCATAAACATTCGCTAACGCCTCTTGATCACAGGTTTCGATCTTATTGGTATCACAACTTGGAGTGAATTGGCGAAACGCTTCAGGATAGCGCTGATAATAGGTAGGGCCATGACTTCCATTCATATGAAGGACTATCACAAGATTCTCATTTTGTGGATCAATCTTCGCCGCGGCACTCTTTTCAGCAATATAATCCGCCAAGCCTGTTAAGAGATATTGATCATAATAGAAACCGGTGATCGACTTTGGCTGATCGAGATACTCCTCTACATATTGCGTCGGCACCCGATCACATACCCCTTTACAACCATTATCATTCTCCCGCCATAAAACCTGATAGCCAACACGTTGTAAAATATCGAGTAAATTATCCTCTTTACTCGCGCGTACCTTATCGAAGGTCTCTCGCGTTAAACGGGAGAACATACAAGGAACAGAGATCGCCGTCGCCGTCCCACAAGAGGAGACCGATTTAAAACTCACTAAGTTCTGCTCTTGAGCTAAGCGTGGATTCGTCTCCTTTTCATAACCATTAAGAGAGAAGTTTTTACTCCGCGCAGTCTCGCCAACAACCAGGATAAAGAGACGCTTCTTCTCTCCGAGCGCATCTTGATTGAGATAAGCATCTTCTCCGATCTGCTGATAAGGGAGATTATCTGCATAAAGCTTACGAGTATAAGAGAGTCCACTCGAGATATAACTAAAGGGCATTGTAAGCTTCAAAAGCGGACGGTTATTGCGAAAATAGGAGGCATAATCTTTATAAAAGAGTGTCGCAACGCCCAATAGTAGAAGCAGTGATCCCACAATTAAGAGAAGTCGCTGTAGTAGCGAAAAGCCTATTTTTGTCTGACGAATGGGGATCTTCATCACGATCAAAAGCGGCAGACCCACACCGATCAAGAGCCAAAGAAAGAGCTTCAATGTGATTAAATTCACCACTTCGCCGCTATTGGTCTCAATAATATTGATGAGCATATCTCGATCCATATAGATCTGATAGTAGTAGGAGTAGTAGTTAAAGAGTGTCGAAAGAAAAAAGAGCAATGCGACAACGGGTAGCCGTAACTTCCCCCATAAAAGTAGAGTAAAGAGAATAATCGAAAGCAACCACAGCGTGATAAAAAGCGAGATGAAAAAGAGATAACTCCAACCAGAATCAAAGAGAAAGCTCTCACTAACACCGCGCCAAAAGACAATATTTTGCGTTAAAGTAGAGAGCAGTGCGATCAAGATGATCCCCATAAAGAGAGGGATGCCACGATGATGACTTCGCACAACTCCATCTATTTTGGTAGCTGATCGCTCTTCTGCCTTGATGCCACCAATATTCCCGATACTCATAAAAAAACTCCTCTAATAGTGAGGGAATGAGTATAGAAATTGAAGCTTAATAAAACATTAAAAAGGAATTAAATGACAAGTAAACAGCAAGTAAACGAAAAGTAAACAGAGAATACACAAAGAAAAATAGAGGTGGAAAATAGAGATAGAAAAGTGCGTGCAAAAAAATGGGGCGAAGATCCAATGATCTCTGCCCCCGCAACCATGATTCTAATGATCTAGTCGAGTCCCTCATAAGAACTCTCCTATGACCTCTCTTCCTCTTACGATCTTCTCTGCGATTGCTTACGCTCTATCACCCCTGATATTGATGAATAATCGCCAAAATACCATTAATCACAAATTGCACACCCATACAGACAAGAAGGAAGCCCATCAATCGCGAGATCGCCTCAATCCCTTTCTCCCCTAATACGCGCATAATGGTCGATGCACTACGAAGGCCAATCCAGAGAAGCGCCGCGATCAATACCCCTACAATCGGAGGGGCAACTAGATAGACAAACTCAGAGATATGGCTACTTGTATGGAAGGTAGAGCCAGTGCTGATCACTAAAGCGATGGTGCCAGGTCCTGCCGTTGCCGGCATCGCTAGTGGCACAAAACTGATGCTACTACTCTTACCTGCTGACTCTACAGTTTCATCACTCTGTTTAGCTGGAGGGAAGAGCATCATAAAGCCGATAAAGGCAACAATCATACCGCCGGCAATCTGCAAACCGGGGATCGAAATTCCAAAAACACTCATAATAAAGTGCCCTAGATACCAGGTAGTCAGAAGAATCACTAAAGTATAAAAAGCACTTTGAGAAGCGGTCTTCTTCCGCTCTTCAATCGACATTCGACTCGATAGCCCAAGGTACATCGCAATAGCGGTGAGGGGATTTGCAAGAGGAAGTAGCATCATTACCCCAATAGAGACCACTTTGATCAACTCAATCATATAACTCCTTCATACTCTTTAAAAAAATCGATCAGAAAATTTGATCTAACGCTCTTTAATCTGCCTCAAGGATACCATCTCGCTCCTGAAGAAAAGAAAAAGTTATGCTTAAATAGGTGCTTAAATTATTAGCGAAAACAGTTTTCATCACAAATTTTCCCGCTACTGTTAAGGAGTTGTCATCTACTCTCCCTATAATTTGCGCATCCCAAACTTCAAATAAGGAGAAACAAATGAAAACTCACAGCAAGAGACAAGTCCGATGCCATCAGTGGCTAACACTACTGCTACTCCAAACGGCCTTAAGTATCCCACTCTCTCTTCAAGCGGCAGAAAATAGCACAACCCCAAGGGAGGAGATAATGCAGAAACAAGATTCCCATTCAAATGTTCATTCAAGCACTATCCATTTTCAAAAGGTGGATAATTTTCGTGATGTTGCTGGCAATCTTCAGCCTTATCAAAATAATCGTGGTGAAACACTCCAACAGGGGCGACTCTATCGCGCCAATGCCCTTCTTCTCTCCCCGGAAGAAGCAGAAAAATTGGCCTCACTCAATATCACCCATATCTATGATCTTCGCACACCCGGCGAGATTGCCCTCCATCCCGATAGCGAGATTCCCGGCGCAACATGGCACAATATCAATCTATTAGGGTGGGATGATATCGAGCCTGTCCGTGTAGGCTTTACCCAAAAACCAGAGATCACAATTGCCGGCGCTGAAGAGATCTATCTTAACTTTGTGAATGATCCAATAACACGCGCACAGATCGGTACGCTCTTAACATCAATTGCCCAAAATGAGGGGAATCAGCTCTTTCACTGCTCCGGCGGTAAGGATCGCACCGGTTGGGTTTCTGCCCTCTTACAATATATTGCCGGCGTTCCGCAAGAGATTATTATCGCAGATTTTCTCGCATCGAATGATTACTCCCGTGACTCTATCACCCAAAGTTTCAATAAGATGGCAAATGAAAAGGGCGTTGCCGCTGCGATCGCCTTCTCCCCATTCTTAGGCGTTCAAGATGATTGGCTCTTAATGGCCTTCGCGGAAGCGGAGAAAAATTATGGCTCTGTTGATAACTACCTGCTCGAAGGTTTAGCGATTACACCGGAGACAAAAGCACAGTTGAGAGAGAAACTCTTAATGCCGTAGTAAATCGCAAGATTTCATCTGAGAAATCAAACTCTACCTTCTCTACCCCCTCTACCACTTTAGGCTAATAGTTATTCTATTAGCCTCTTTCTATAATAACGAGGGAATTTTTAACTTCACAACACTGACAATAGTTATGGAAAGGGATCAAGATGAATCTACTTAAGCGTGCACTCTCTATTACACTTCTCACCCTCTTTAGCACCACTGCTTTTGCCGCAGGGTCGATCTTTGTCTACTCCGGCGCTGGCTTAAAAAAGCCGATGGAAGAGATCGCCACTATTTTTGAAAAAGAGCATGATACGACCGTTGAATTTAACTTTGCCGGCTCAGGACAGCTCTTAGCACAACTTGAAACAACACGTAAAGGGGATGCTTTTATTGTCGGTTCAGATGCGACCTATCTCGTTGCACATCAAAAAGGTTTAGTGGGAGAAGCTTACGCCATCGCCCATCACACGCCGGCAATTGTGGTCCTGAAAGGCAATCCGAAAGGAATTGAGGTATTAGAAGATCTCGCTAAGCCTGGAATGAAGCTTATTTTAGGGGACGCTAAAGCGAATGCGATCGGTAAAACAGCGCAAAATATCTTAAAGAAAAATCAGCTTGAGAAGATCAATGAGAATGTTGTCTCTACGGCAAATACCATCAATGAGATGGTAATGCAGATGGCACTTGGTAACGCCGATGCGACAATCGCGACTGTTGATGCTGTCTTTATGAATGATAATGTTGAGGTGATTATGATCGATCCGGCACAAAACATCGATCAAATCGTCACTGGCGCCGTCGTCACATCGAGTAAAGAACCACAATTAGCAAAAGCCTTTATGGATCTTGCAGCATCAGAAGAGGGGAAAGAGATCTTTGCAAAATATGGCTTTGCGCCCGTCAATGAGGCGCCAGTAGAAGAGATGCCTGTAGATGAAGCGCCTGTTGAGTTAATCATCGAACTTAATCAGCCTTAACTCATTCAGAAAATTGATCTAACAGAGACATGTATAGCACCCAAGTGAAAGCGATCCAGCATATGATGCGCCTATCGATACTATTATCGATGTTGTTATCGATACATCATATGGTTGATCCAATAATCGGGAGAAATATTAGGAGATCAGCGCTGTGAAACAACTGATCTTCTACCTTATCGTTGCACTTATCACCCTCTTTATCGCAGCACCTCTTTTTATGCTCGTTAAAGAGGGTTTTCTGCAATTACCAACCGCCTTAAAATCGCGTGAAGTACAATTTGCCATTCAGCTAAGCCTGATGACATCGATCATCTCGACACTCATCTGTCTACTTCTTGCCGGTCCTGTTGCTTACTTTCTCTCTCGCTCCTCGCTCCGGCACTTCTTAATGCCGATTCTCTATCTGCCACTCGCCCTTCCCCATATTGTCTCCGGCGTAGCATTACTTCTCTTTTTTGGTTTTATGGGAATTGGAACATGGCTCGATGAATGGTTTAATCTCTCCTTTATCTTCACCAAAGAGGGGATTATTTTAGCGCAAGTTTTTGTTAACCTCCCTTTTGCCATTCGCCTCATTGTTTTAGGTTTAGCCAATTTGAATGAGAAGCAGCTCTTTGTCGAAAGAACTTTGGGCGCATCAAGGTGGCAATGTTTTCGTTACGTCACACTTCCGCTATTAAAACCGACACTTCTCTCGGTCATTGTTCTCACTTGGTCTCGGGCATTAGGGGAATTTGGCGCTGTGATGATGGTTGCCGGCTCGACGCGCCTAAAAACAGAGATTCTTCCCACCTCGATTATGCTCAATATCTCCACCGGTGATCTCGACCTTGCGCTTGCCATTGCCCTGATCTTGATGCTCATCTCCCTACTCTGTTCTACTATTTTTGAGTACCTTTTAAAATCGAAATATGTTCACCATTGATCATCTACAGCTAACACTCTCCCAATTTGCGCTTCAAGATATCTCGCTGACGCTTAAAAAAGGAGATTACTGCATTATTCTCGGACGCTCTGGCTCTGGAAAGACACTACTATTGGAATCGATCGCCGGCCGTTATCCACAAGCAAAAGGAGAGATCATCTTCAATCAACAACGTATCGACCGACTACCACCGGAAGAACGGAATATCGGCTTTGTCTATCAACATTATGAACTTTTTGCCCATCTCTCTGTGTGGGATAATATCGCTTTTCCGCTAAAGATGCGGGGTGAATCACCACAGAGCTGCAAAAAAATGATCGATGAGATCTTAACGCTCTTAGGAATTACCTATCTCAAAAATCATGGTGTTGCGACATTAAGTGGCGGCGAAAAACAGCGAGTCGCCCTCGCAAGAGCCTTAATCGCCGAGCCCAATATTCTACTGCTCGACGAACCCACCAGCGCACTCGATTATGTAACGCGCCATGAGATGCGTGATGTCCTAAAGATGATCCATCAACGATACGCACCCATCATCCTCCACGTCACCCACGACATTAGCGAAGCCCTCGCACTCGCCACCCATATCGGTATTATGAAAAAAGGAGAACTCAAACATTATCTCCCGACCGATCAACTCAATAGGGAGAATGCTAAGCGGGAGTTGTTTGAGATTTTGAGGTAGTTAATAATCCCATAAAATGCTTACTTAACCTGCTGTTCTGCCACCCTTTTCGATCTCTTTTTAGCCTATTGAGGAAAGCGTGATTAAGGGACTCGAAACCAGCTACACTCTGCGGCAAAATTGGATGAACACTCCATTCGTTTCGCTCGGCAGTAGACCCCACTGCCATAGAGATTAACGCCATGGTAGCGACATAGAAAGCAATTTCGCACCTTAAAGCCGTGCTCAAAGGCTTTAGTGAGCTCCCCAATAAAGAAGTCCCTCTTAGTTAAAGGGGAGTCTAATAGTCCCATCTCAAGATCGGCGTTGTTCCGATCAAATGGTAATAGCACCTTATGGTGAATAATCGCTTTTGAGCGCAGATCATAAGCGATAGCAGCTAAGCTCTTCTCCTTTAAGATCGCCTTTCCAGTAGGAAAGAGATAGAAGACAAAATAGGTCTTAAAGGCGCAGCGGCACTCTGAATCCACAATTGGCGACTCAGCCTGATCAAACCCGATCAAGAGCGCATCATCGGCGGTGATATGGCGTGCGCTAATCGACTTAAGATCGGCATCTGAATCTAAGCGGATCTCAATTACTCTATTTCCCGAGTGAGCCTTTTTCTCACTTAAAAAGCTAGTGACGGCAATCTCAATATAAATCTTCTCTTGGGGATTTTTCTGACTTCTTAAGAGAAGATCGGGAATAAAATCTCCATCCCTCTGCTCTAAGATGATCTCCTGATAGTAGGTGGTAAGATCGAATCTCTTCACCGTTGATCCTAACTGACAATCTTTCGCCGGCATTATATTGAGATGATCATATTTACGGCACCGATTAGCGTAGGAGATATCGATATAGAAGGGGGTATTATGAGCTAAAGCCTCCCGATACTGCTCTAAAAAGAGGCGCTTTCCCAACTGATGAAGATAGCTCTCCTGAGAGCACTCCTGCTGAACTTTATGAGCAAAATGGGGCTGCATCACCTCCCCCTTCACCTTAGGAATTAAGCGCGTGCCACAACCGATACAATAAATCACTCCCCACTGCACTTGTGGCTTTTCTAACAGATCATAAACCGAAATAATCGCTCCCGATTCCTCTTCTCCAAAGAGATACTTTGCCATCTTCCCCTCACTTATCTAAAAGGAGTATTAAAGTGCCTCATCTGCCCGCTGACAAGCGCTATTTTGATTCCCAACAAGGTAAGATCCTCTCGGAGAGTTATGGTGGCAAGAGAAGAAGAAGTACGGAAACAGATAACGCTAGCAGAAATGAGCTTTATCGGAATACCGAGATCCCGAAAGCTCAGCATCATGTCTCACCACAAATATCTAAGAGAAGCTTACTTTTACTTCTCCCCCCCAACATTCGTCCTTAACTTGATAAAAGGAGATCTGATCTAAATATAGGCATTGAAACGACTCTACCAAGTCCATTTAGAGCCACTCTCTATGGCGATTGTAAAGCAGAAGATCAACTGTACCTCGCCCCTGCTGATCCATATCGATGAATCAGGAAACAGATACCTTTAAGGTAATGATCTTTGGTCAGGAGATTCGAGGTTAGAAATTGGATTCCTATCAGTCGGTTGAGCAGCAATTAGCTGATAGCGAAATAGAGGACTATCTAAAGGAACTATTAGCGGCCTACTCACACTACTTCTACCATAAAGAGAGTAGAAAAGTGCGCTCCCGCTCCATCTTTATTGCCGACCCATCGTTATTTAAGAGAAACTCGCTCTGAACGAACCTTGAGAAACTTGGGAAAAACAGGTCTTTATTGCAAACGAAGGGAAAGTTGTTAATTTCTACTGAACATATTAGTAATATACCCAAAACAGATTATTATAAAAAAATATAAAATCATAAGGTATAGCCCCACATAAGCAAAAAGTGGCAATAAGAGGAATTGTAAAGTCGTGCCAATAGTGCCATAAAGCCAATCCGTCTCCTTATAATTCACTATTGCCACGAAAAGATACAAAATAATAGCGATGCCCATCACCACAAGACCATTCAAGGTCTCCCGATTAACCTCTAACCCTAAAAATTCACTTCCCGTTCCCGTCAATGATGATTGATACCACTTTAATCCACCATAAAATATAGCGGCGCCAATTCCCAAAAATCCCGTCGCACCCATGGTCAAAAACTGATAACCAAACTTATCTTCACAATGTTGATTAAAGAGATAAATTGCCCCCATAAAGAGCAGGATTCCTAAAACTACACCTAAAATAATTAAGACGGTCATTATATTTTCCCAAACAGACGCTAAATAAATCAAAAATCGATTAACTAAAATTTCATTAAAGTGAGATATATTATTTTATTTATCTGAAAATTCAATAATGAAATAGCGTAAGTCTCTTTTTAGCCAAAACTAACAATTTTGGTTCCCTATCAAAACAAAATATTACCAGCTTGCTATTTTTTCAAAAAAGAGGTCAAAGAGCCACAACCCAATGTCTCTTTATAATGAATGCCTCTATCTTTCAATCTTCGACCTATCCGGTCTCTATCTAATAACGCTCTATCTTTCTCATCACAACTATATTTTTTGATAATTTCTCGCACTTTTTTAAGTTCACTTTTAGGTAATTTACAAGCAATATGAAGTGTATTTTTTTGTCGATTCAATCTAAATAGAGCTATCGTTTCAATTAACTCTGATAACTTGGAATAACCATAGTTTCGAACATCAAATTCAGGATCTACTTTATTAATATAAGATCCTACAACGCCTAAGGAGACCCACCCTGTATCTTGATCATGTTCTTTAATGGCATTGCGAATCAACTTCAATAATGATAAATCTGATCGAAGAGAGATTTGATCCCAGACCTTTTTTTGGCCAACACGAACAGACTTACTCCCACGATCCACTAGGTCAACTAGACTCTCGGTTGATGCTTCATCTCTAACCAGCAAATTATCAATAAATATATATTTATCACACGATCTGCGAAATGCTGCGGGCGCTGACTGTTTACCAATCCCATAGACTTGAATACCATTTTTACGAATACGAGAAACTAGTCCGGTAAAATCACTATCACTCGAAACAATACAAAATATATCAAATTGCTGACTATGTAATAGATCCATAGCATCGATCACCATCGCAATATCTGTCGCATTTTTGCTACGGGTATAAGCAAACTGCTGAACGGCCACTAATCCATGACTCAAACATTTCTCTTTCCAGCTTTTAAGTGCCGGGGAGCTCCAATCGCCATAAGCTTGCTTAACGTAAGATGTCCCATATTTGGCAACTTCTTCTAAAATAGCATCGATCAATACAACAATATTTGAAGAACATACCGTCATAAATAGAATATGCCTTAAATTTAATATTTAATAATAAAGTAATAAGATGGAATAATAGATTCTTTACCCTTCACTTTCTAAAGACCAACCTTAAAAAGATATCCCCCTATCTCAATACCGTTTCTCCTCTTTTAGACGGTTAACCATTAGCAATTTTATATCATGCAATATCATGATTTTGGTTGAAAATTAAAATCTACATTTCCACAGTTTTCACACCAATAATAGATCTTACTACTCTTCCTCGAGTAGAGCTTTAATAATTTACCGTTATGACAAGCCTTACAGGGATTTAACTCGGCGATAGAATATTGATAGTAACTATTTGCAAAGGCTTCTGGAAAGTATTTTGCTAAAAGCATAAATAGTTTTTTACGGTCGATTAAAATTAAAAAATCATCCACTGCTTCTAGCGCTGGCATTGTAAAATAATGCGTTGTAAAAAAGAGCGCATATTGATATTCGTTCATTGTTGCTCCTTTAAAACTTTGAACGCACTCTTTACTAACCTGTTCTGTATTTCTTTTAGGGTTCCAGGCTTTACATTGCACCGCTATTTCTCTCTGATTCCCAACAAAACCAATAATATCGACGCCTTTATCATTTTTACCATCAATAATTTGCGTGCTATACCCCATTTTTTGTAACAATTCCGATATTACATAATTGAAATCATTGGCATTGCAATCATCAATGGAATGAATAATTTTCATCAACTTATGGGCTTTAGCACTATTATTCACATAATCTGTTGTTTCTAATAAGCTCGGCAAAGAGACTTGTATTGGTGCCTGCTTTGGTGCTGCTTTAGTCATCATCTTTTTAATAGCTGTGAACATCTTATCTTTTTCCTCTCCTTAAAGCTTTTGCTTAATCACACTTAAAATGTATTCTAATTGATCACTATTTGAAATGATCATCTCATAGTCTCCATTTCCATAATGACCGACATGACTCACATCACGGAAAATATGCTTAGGCTCATCTAATGATCCCCAAACTGCATTGATATAGAGTTTTAATGCTCTCTTTTGAATCTCAATATCCACAATATTGGTTTTATCTTTTTTAAAAGCAGCATAAAACTTGGTATAAACCAGTTGCAGTTCATTATCGAGATTTAAAATGGCCTGTTTAAACCGCTCGTAAAGCTCAATGGTTTTTTCCGAACCTCTTTGGTAAAAAGTGTCCTCATCGTACACAACAATCTCTTTGGTGATATTGGCTAAAGACGCATTTTCACCTTTTTCGGATGCCATAGATTGCGGTAATGCCGGCGCACTTTTAGAACGCTCGACAAAATTCACGGTTAATAGATCATTTTTATAGCGCTTAAACTCAATCAGTTCGATACCTAAATTTTTAAAATTAGTGGCATTTTTTTGATAATCGGTGAAAGCATTGGCAACAAAAAGAATCCGGCTCTGGCTCCAATCCACATCACTACGCTTTAATGTTTGTCCTAGATTTTGCTCGTTATATTCAACGATTAAGCTATCCCGATACTCCAGCAAAGCATTAAGGTAAGAAACGCCCTGATCCACAACACTCTGATTTTTATCGCGCTTATATTCAATCACCACAAATGCTTGTTTCTCATGATCAAATGCTAAGGTATCGAAACGAAATTGCTTGAGCAGAAATTCTGATTTCACCAATGTTAAGCCGGTCAGCAGGGATAAATGAGTTTCAAAGAGTTGTTGCATCTCTTTTTCAAGCTGAAAGGGCTGCTCTTTAATCGCCTCTAAATGAGAAGCACTGATTTTATAGATATCCATTTCGCCTCTTTATACAAACATGCGTTGAAGCATTGCTTTTTTCAGCTGTTGATAAGTGCCTTGTCTCTGCTTCTGCGACTTGATCTCCCAGAAGAAATCGCCGATTTCGGTCTGTTCTGACATAGTGCACGATCCAATAATTTGGGAATTTAATTATTAGATCATAGCAGAATCGAAGGAAAATGGCTCAAAGTGCGTCATTAATCAGAGGGATAGATCTTCACTCAACTTTCAAAAGACAACAAAAAACCCTCGCAACTCAAAGAGTTAAACAAGGGGTTTGACATATCTGGCGGAGGCGGTGGGATTCGAACTCACGAACGGTTTAACCCGTTGCCGGTTTTCAAGACCGGTGCCTTCAACCACTCGGCCACGCCTCCATTTATATAAGAATGTTATTATAATGAAAAGTTAAAACTCTGCAACTGTTTCTTACATAAATTTTTCTATCAATCTTTATCACTCCTTCATATCTTTTTCGTTATCTCCCTACTTATCATCAAAACTGAGCGATTTCCCTTTTGTCTCCTTAATTAAAGAGATCGAAACAATAGAGATGAGACTCGCACAGACAAGGTAGATCGATATCGGCACCGAGCTATGAAAGTGATCGAGTAACGCTAACGAGATTAAGGGAGCCCATGAGCCTGCTAAGATTGGAGCGATCTGATAACAGAGTGAAAGCGCCGTATAACGCACATGTGTAGGGAATAGTTCTGTCATTAGTGCCGAGTAAGGTGAGTAGGTCATCGATTGGAAGAAGAGCCCGATAATAATCGCCAACATAATAATGCCATCATGCCCCGTATCCATCATGGGGAATGCGAAAAATCCCCATGTCGCCGTCAAAACTGCGCCCGTTACAAAGATCGGCTTTCTTCCATAAACATCACTTAAATGCCCCATCAGCGGAATAAAGAAGACGTGGATCAAATGTGCGCCAAACATCATCACTAAAATCTCTGTTGTATCTTTATGAACCACTAGTTTTAGATAGCTGATGGAGAAAGTAACCACCATATAATATAAGATATTTTCAACAAAACGGGTTCCGATGCCGGCAGCTATCGCTTTCTTATGATATTTCAATACCTCAACAATACCGAGTTGCTTTTCTGCTTTTAGTGCCTGCTGTCTTTGAGCTTCCTTAAATACCGGCGCATCATCAACACTTTTACGAATCCACAGTCCAATTAAGACGACAACAGCAGAGAACCAGAAAGCAACGCGCCAACCCCAATCTAAAAACTGCTCTTGGGTTAATAATGTAGATAAGAGTAGAAGAATAATGGTCGCCACTAAATTTCCTAAAGGAACGCCTGCTTGTGGCCAACTAGCCCAAAAACCTCTTCGATCGGGTGGGCTATGCTCAGAGACTAAAATCACAGCACCGCCCCATTCCCCACCAAAAGCAAATCCTTGAATTAAGCGGAGAGAAACTAGTAATACCGGCGCCCAATAGCCGATGCTATCAAAGCCAGGAATTGTTCCCATCAAAAAGGTGGTAATCCCCACCATAATCAAGCTAATCTGCAGAAGCTTCTTTCGCCCATATTTATCGCCAAAATGACCAAATATAATTCCTCCTAATGGGCGTGCTAAAAAACCAACGGCATAGAGTGCAAAGGCTGCTAATATTCCATCAATCGCATTTCCTGTCTGCTTAAAAAATACTTGTCCAAAGACTAGTGCGGATGCTGTTCCATAAAGAAAGAACTCATACCATTCAGCCACGGAGCCCACGGTTGATGCCGCGACCGCTAGCTTCAACTCTTTTGACGCCTTCTTTTTTGCCATATCTATCTCCTTATTATCTTTATTATTATTTTCAATGTGGATACTTTTTAATCTCACATCTCTATCTAGAGTCTAAGATTTAGCATTTTTATTCTTGATGAAAAAAGCGGTAAAAGATGCTGATTTTGGCATAGGAGCAGATAGATGATTTAGGGACAATAGAGGAAAATAGAGAAAAGGGATATTCTTTATAGACTTGAAGTAGGTTAATCCCTCTCTATAAAAAATAACCCCGAAAAGAACTTATCTGTTCAATTTCGGAGTTAATCCGATTTTTATAGAATCTACTTGATCGACTTAACTGATCAAGTAGAGATTAATACTTAGGGATTAATGCTTAGAGATTAAAATTCAAAAGCCACACCAGCACCTATCCCTACTTTATTCTGAGTATCATAAGAGAATTGAACTCGATATTTTGCACGATCATTAATACGACCTTGAATACCCATCGACATCGCACTCTCACCATCGTAATAGCCAACACCCATACCAAATGAGTATTTTGAGTAGTCAATATAGGGAATCGAGCTCATCGCCATCGCACTAGCAATACCGGCACTTGCAACTTTACGGTTTTCATGCACTTTTTTCTCAATATGATTCATACGAGTATTGTAGTGATTGAGTGTATAGTTAATATTTTGAATCTGTTGATTAGCCTGCGTAATCGATTGATTCATTTCATAGATCTGACCACCATTGACCGCTTCTGTTGAGCCGGCACCGATATAACCATCAGCAACGCCGGTCACTTTACGGCCAGCGCCATCTGCTTTCGCAAAGTTGATCGCGCTAGCTTGCTGATCCCCCGTAATAGTAATAGCGCCAACAGTCGATTTGTTACCCTCTTTATCATAAATCACCGCTTCACCTGTACCGAACATCTGATTTTGATCGATCGCTTGAATCGCTTCAGCAACGCTATTGTAGCCTTTACCACCAACAGTAAAATTATTACCATTCGTATTATATTTCACATAGCCAGAGGAATCGACCATAGCACCGCCGCCAAGGAGATTAGCAATTGCGGTATTTGCATCATAGAGTTGACCGCCATTAACCGCCTCATTAGAGGATGGCGCAATATTACCCTCCGCTAAACCTGTGAGTTTACGATTCTCACCGGCACCATTCTCTTTAGCGATATTAAAATCACCACCGTGCGCAAGCTTATCGTCAATAACGATCTCATCTCCATGGACCTGAATAACACCACTCTCCCCTTTTGTGATGCTCTCTACTTTGCCACTAATGTCACCCACACTGTTATTAATCGTATCGATTCTATCAGTCACATGCTTAAAGCCATCTTCTACAGTATTGATATCTGTATCCGCTTGGAGCGCATCTTTAAAGTTAGGCGCTGTCCATTTTCCATCACTATCAATGCTGGCACCACCGCCAAGAGCATCGGCAATATTGCCGATATTAGTGCTATTTTGATCTACTCGACCTGTTAGGTCTTTGATATCATCCCTGTTTTGCGCAATCTCATTGCTATTAATCTCTACAGCCTGATTAGTTTGATTGAGTTGCGATCCACTTACAGCGTCGGTAGAAGTTTCTGATAAATCCCCTGCAGTTACACCTGTCACTTTTCGAGTGTCACCATTATCTTGTGCAAGATTGAGTGTATCCCGCCCACTAGCGACTTCGTTATTAATCACAATCTCATTGGGTTTCCCCTGCCCTGAACCGCCCAGAATAAAGATACCTCCCGAGCGATTAAAGCTATCCATACGTTTGTCGAGGTGATCAAACCCTTGATAGACGCTAGTGATCGTCCCTTCTTCAACACCGGTGAAAGCAGATGAAAAATCGAGTTTCTCTAAACGGCCATCAGGATTGAGTCGACCTTGATCCCCCTCCCCCATCAATGCGAGAGAGATAGCTCTATTACTCTCATAGAGCTGAGATCCATTGATAGCATCTTTAGAGTTCGCATGAACCGATCCTTCAGCAAGATCCGAAATCTTCTGACCTGCCATATCGATACCCAATTGTGTAATCGCCGGACCACCATCAATCATTAAACCGCGTTGGTTAAGTGTTGTATCACCCATTGCAATCGAGCCATCTGCTGTTAAATTCAGATCCTTCGCTAATTTAATCTCAATATTACCGGCATCATCAACATTCACACCGATATTGCTATCTGTGAGAGTCTGCACTTCAGCACCGCCGAGAAGATGCACTGTTTCACCCTGTTTATAATTATGAGATTGGCCATCATCACCGGCAAAATTCAGGCCCAGATTGAGACCTTCATTCAGCTGTTGAGCGACACGATCTAATTGTGCTTTATTCACTGCATCATCATCTTTCTCTCCTGCAGAAAGACCAGAAATGACCTTATTACCGGCATAAATACCGTTTGTAGTGACGCTCGGACCATCTAAAATAGATAAGCCTGATCCATTTAATTGAGTATTACCCGCTTGTACCGAATCAATATGGAGATTCTTCGCAAGTTTCACTTCAATCTCACCCTGATTATTGATATTGATACCGATATTATTGTCACTCAATTGTGTGCTATCAGCTCCACCTATAAAACTTAACTTGTCACCAAGCTGAAGATTTCTCTCACCACTATCTGCCGCAAAGTTAAGCCCTTTAGCAATGACTTCACTATTTTGTGCAATATGATCCTCATTCTCAGAAACACGCTTTGTCACATTCGTGATATCTTGCTTGTTTTGGGCAATATCTTTTGTATTAAGCTCTATATCTTTCCCAAGAGAAATAATTCCTGCTTCATTTGTCGTTACTCGAGAACCGAGAGATTCTATACTGGACTCATTGTCGGTAACTCTCTTAGTAACATTATTTAGATTCTCATTCGTAGTTTTGATGGTTTCAGTATTCTCTGTAACCCGACCATCTAATCCAATAATCGCTTCTTGGTTCGCTTCAATATCAGTGCGGTTTTTAGCGATTGCTCGTGTATTATCCAGGACGTTCGAGTTAGTTTGGAAGAGCTGTGATCCATTCACGGCCTCGGTAGAATTTTCTGATACATCACCTTCCGCGACACCGGTTAAGGTGCGAGCGGTTACTTTCCCTTCACTATCGACATTGGCAAAATCGAAAGCTGTTGCTGTTTTGCCGGCAACATTATCAATCACAAGCTTTTTACCATCTTCAGAGAGCTGCACAAGTCCGGCTTTACCCGAAACAATACGGCTGTTGAGTGTGCTTAAACCATCATAAACGCTATTCACCGGCGAGCTGGCACCAACGGCACCGGCAAAATCGATCTCCTTCAACGTACCATCCGCATTTAACTGAGCATTTTCACCCATTAAAGCTTTAGAATTCTGCTGATTTACAGTGTAAAGCTGTGCGCCATTAATCGCATCGGTGGAGTTCTGCGCAATCTCCCCTGCCGTTAAACCAGTAATTTTACGGGTAACAACTTCGCCTTCACTATCGACACCACCAATATTAAATTGAGTGCGATCTGCCACTAAATCAGGATTGAAAAGAATCTCCGAATTTTCACCTAAGACCAATAATCCCGCTTTTCCACCCATCACAGATTGGATAGCAGTGCTATTTTTAGCGATATCATTCGTATTCGTCGTAACACGACCATCTAACTTACCAAATGCTTCCTGATTCGCTTTCTGATGAGCATCGATGTCAGTTCGATTTTTATCGATTGCATCTTTATTCTCAGCGATTGCCTTTTCGTTGACGCCGACTTGATCAGAAACATTTTTAAGATTCTCATTCGTAGTCTCAATGCTCTTTGTATTAGTCACGATACGATCATCTAATCCACTAATCGCTGTTTGATTCGCTTCAATATCAGTGCGGTTTTTAGCGATTGCTCGTGTATTATCCAGGACGTTCGAGTTAGTTTGGAAGAGCTGTGATCCATTCACGGCCTCGGTAGAATTTTCTGATACATCACCTTCCGCGACACCCGTTAAGGTACGAGCGGTTACTTTCCCTTCACTATCGATATTAGCAAAATCGAAAGTCGTGGCTGTTTTGCCGGCAATATTATCAATCACAAGCTTTTTACCATCTTCAGAGAGCTGCACAAGACCCGCTTTACCCGAAACAATACGGCTGTTGAGCGTGCTTAAACCATCATAAACGTTGTTGATCGGAGAGCTGGCACCAACAGCACCGGCAAAGTCGATCTCCTTCAACGTACCATCCGCATTTAACTGAGCGTTTTCACCCATTAAAGCTTTAGAATTCTGCTGATTTACAGTGTAAAGCTGTGCACCATTAATCACATCGGTAGAATTCTGCGCAATCTCCCCTGCCGTTAAACCGGTTATTTTACGGGTAACAACTTCGCCTTCACTATCGACACCACCAATATTAAATTGAGTGCGATCTGCGGCTAACTCAGGATTGAAAAGAATCTCCGAATTTTCACCTAAGACCAATAATCCCGCTTTTCCACCCAAAACAGATTGGATAGCAGTGCTATTTTTAGCGATATCATTGGTATTTTTGGAGGTTTGTTCAGTAACTGTCTTGATATCTTCCTGGTTTTTGGCAATAGCTCCTGTATTCGTCTCTATATCTTTTCCAAGAGACGTAATGCCCGCTTCATTTGTCGTTACTCGAGAACCGAGAGATTCTATACTGGACTCATTGTCGGTAACTCTCTTAGTAACATTATTTAGATTCTCATTCGTAGTTTTGATGGTTTCAGTATTCGCTGTTACGCGCCCATCTAACTTACCAAATGCTTCTTGATTCGCTTTTTGATGGGTTTCGATATCTTGCTTATTCTGAGCAATTGCATCTTTATTCTCAGCTACACTCTTATTAGTTTTGTTGAGCTGTGATCCATTCACCGCATCTGTAGAGTTTTCTGATACATCACCGGCCGCGACACCCGTTAAGGTGCGAGGGGCCACTTTCCCTTCGCTATCGATATTAGCAAAATCGAAAGCTGTTGCTGTTTTGCCGGCAACATTATCAATCACGAGCTTTTTACCATCTTCAGAGAGCTGCACAAGACCCGCTTTCCCCGAAACAATACGGCTGTTGAGCGTGCTTAAACCATCATAAACACTGTTCACCGGCGAGCTGGCACCAACGGCATCAGCAAAGTCGATCTCCTTCAACGTGCCATCCGCATTTAACTGAGCCTTTTTACCCATTAAAGCGTTAGAATTCTGCTGATTTACAGTGTAAAGCTGTGCGCCATTAATCGCATCGGTAGAATTCTGCGCAATCTCCCCTGCCGTTAAACCGGTTATTTTACGGGTAACAACTTCGCCTTCACTATCGACACCACCGATATTAAATTGAGTGCGATCTGCGGCTAAATCAGGATTGAAAACAATCTCCGAATTTTCACCTAAGACCAATAATCCCGCTTTTCCACTCATCACAGATTGGATAGCAGTGCTATTTTTAGCGATATCATTCGTATTCGTCGTAACACGACCATCTAACTTACCAAATGCTTCCTGATTCGCTTTCTGATGAGCATCGATATCGGCGCGGTTTTGATCTATATCCGTGCGATTCTGAGCGATATTCCCTTCGTTTTTGGAAACTTGATCAGAAACTATCGTGATATCTTGCTTGTTTTGAGCAATCGCATCTGTATTTGTCTTCACACGACCATCCAAGTCGCTAATCGCTTCTTGGTTCGCTTTCTGATGGGTTTCGATATCTTGCTTATTCTGAGCAATCGCATCTGCATTTGTCTTCACACGGCCATCCAAGCCGCTAATCGCTTCTTGATTTACTTTCTGATGAGCATCGATATCAGTTCGATTTTTTGCAATCGCATCTTTATTCTCAGCTACACTCTTATTAGTTTTGTTGAGCTGTGATCCATTCACCGCATCTGTAGAGTTTTCTGATACATCACCGACCGCGATACCGGTTAAGGTACGAGCGGTTACTTTCCCTTCACTATCGACATTGGCAAAATCGAAAATAGTAGCTGTTTTACCGGCAACATTATCAATCACAAGCTTTTTACCATCTTCAGAGAGCTGCACAAGACCCGCTTTACCCGAAACAATACGGCTGTTGAGCGTGCTTAAACCATCATAAACACTGTTCACCGGCGAGCTGGCACCAACGGCACCGGCAAAGTCGATATCCTTCAACGTGCCATCCGCATTTAACTGAGCTTTTTTACCCATTAAAGCTTTAGAGTTCTGCTGATTTACAGTGTAAAGCTGTGCACCATTAATCGCATCGGTAGAATTCTGCGCAATCTCCCCTGCCGTTAAACCGGTTATTTTACGGGTAACAACTTCGCCTTCACTATCGACACCACCGATATTAAATTGAGTGCGATCTGCGGCTAAATCAGGATTGAAAAGAATCTCCGAATTTTCACCTAAGACCAATAACCCTGCTTTTCCACTCATCACAGATTGGATATCTTGCTTGTTCTGAGTGATATTAGTCTCATTTTTTGAAACTCGACCTGAAACATCAGTAATATCTTGCTTATTTTGGGCGATGTCCTTTGCATTATTTTCCACACTTTTACTGATGGATGTTATCTGCTCTTCAGTAATCGCAACCCTATTCCCAACTGCATTAAGGCTCTTACTTACAAGATTAATATCATTTCTATTCGCAGCTACATCTTGATTCGTTTTATCAAGCTGTGATCCATTCACAGCTTCTTTAGAGGTAGATGAAAGTTCACCATCTGCAATGTTAATGAGTTTTCGCTGTAATTCACCATTCCCGAAGGAAACAGCATTCTCAACTGTAACTGTGGAGCTTGCCCCTATTGCAACACTATTTTTAGCTGTACTAGTAGCTTGATTCCCTATAGCGATACTATTTTGTACCGTTGACTTTGCCTTATTACCTAAAGCAATAGCTTTATCACCTGAGGCATCACTATTATCTCCAACTGAAACAGCTCGATTTCCTGTTTGGGTACCCCACCGATAGCAATAGCTCCTTCATTTGATTTAGCCTTATTACCTATAGCAATCCCCCCTTCATTTTTAGAAATCGCTCCAGGACCTATAGCAACTGTGACTGGAGCGCTTGCTTGAGCTCCTTGTCCAATGCTAATTTGAGTTTCATTTTCTAATAGACCTGCAAAGGTCGTTGGAGTCTCTAAATATTTCACTCCAGCAACTACGTCTATTTCATTTTGGCCTTCTTTCTCCATATCAGAAATATTTTGAATATCCTCTTCTGAGTCAGAAAAATTATTTTGAATAGCGTCTTGAGCAAATGCTACTGTTCCTTGAGAGATAAATAGTAGACTTAAACCTAACGTAACTAATTTCGATAAAGATTTACCTTTCTTTCTTTGAGAAGATAGTTCTGAAACAACTACATAAGCTTGTTTAACATAACTCCAAATAACTTTATAAATCCTATTCATAATCCTATTCACCACTTACATATCAGGACAATATATTTCAAAACCGATTCTAATAACGACTATTAGACAGAAAGAGACAATAATTAAAACAATCTGTGAGTGTAGGATTTTATTTTAAAAACTATTAATCTCATAAGAGATTTACATAATATTACAAAGTAAAATGAGTGTGGGAATTAACTCTAATAGAGAATTTAAGGTTAGGGACTTATCTCCATAGTAAAAAAGCAAATAAAAACAGATGGTTATATTTATTAATTTCTTTGAAATTATATTAATAAAAGATCACCAATAGCAGAAAACATTAAATATTCATAAATCTTAATTATGATATTTACATTTATTTAAGAATCAAAGCTTTCAAAACGTTATAAAAAAAACAAATGATAGCAACTCATTAATTAAAAATATCATTTTATAAGCTCTTCATATTTTTAATGCACAATCGATATTTTTGGCTATAAAATAAGATCCCTTTTTTAGATGTGAAAGATTATAAGTCGTTAGTGATTATCATCTATAGGAAAAAGATCGCTACTGCTTCACTTCAGAAACATCATCACACTATTGCAAAACAGACATTGAAAAATAGATATCAGATAATGAAAAATAGATCCTTAACTTATCTCTCATTAACCGCCACTTTCTCTTTACTCCTAAGTGCTTGTGGCACATTTCCACAACAATCTTATGGAATCTACGATACGCCGATGCCATCAACCGAGATCTCATTCCCTACGGAAGAGCGCACAATTGTAATCTACGATACGCCGGCAATCATTATGCCTACAGGCAATTATGGGGAAGTACATACAACCAAATCGAGTAAAACCTCCGGCGATAGTCAAACTCAAACAGAAGGCGGATGCATCACCAATGAATCTCACGATTTTCATACGAATGGGATCAGTACTACGCGCAAAAGCAACTGTAATAGTAGCTCTCAAACACGCAGCAATAGCAAGACACGTTCTACATCAAGTAGCGTAGGTTTTAATGTCGATGGCCCCGTCGGTGCCGCATTGGGCATGATTCGTCAAATGGAGGAGATCAACAATATCCAAGAACAGAATGCCAATGAGATGTTTAAAGCTTTTGGATTTTAAAGTTATAGATTTAGTTATAGCTCTAGTTGAAGGTTCAAAATTAAAAAACATCCTTCCCGATAATATCATTTCAAATATTTACTAATCTTGAATCATCCGCAATGAATCATTTCAGCGGATGATCTCAACCAATGATTTATTGCAGATATAATAAAAAACCCCTAGCGAATGCTAAGGGTTTTAAGATTGGCGGAGGCGGTGGGATTCGAACTCACGAACGGTTTAACCCGTTGCCGGTTTTCAAGACCGGTGCCTTCAACCACTCGGCCACGCCTCCATAGGTAAGAATGAATATTATAATGAAAAGTTATGACTTCGCAACCTATTTTTCATTCTCACTGCTTTTTTGACCGCTAATTAATCAATCGTCACAATACGAAGGCAGTTTGTACCACCTTGTTGGAAATTGAAAGAACCGAAGGTAACTAAGATACGATCCCCTGATTCCACCGCATTTTCTGCTTTTAAGACACTCACCACTTGACGTTGAATCTCATCATCGGGAGAAGGTTTAAAATCATAGAAAATTGGGGTTACACCACGGCAAATCGTCAAACGTCCACATGTATCTTGATTACGGGTAATACCATAGATCGGTAAATCCGTCGTAATACGACTCATCAAGAGCGCTGTCGTTCCTGTCTCTGTTAAACAAGCAACTGCTTTAATATCAAAGTGATTCGCTAAAACGATGGAAGACATGGCTATCGCCTCATCGGTGCGCTCAAATTTGAAAGGCTCCTCTCTTAAAGAGTAACCACCTTGCAAACCTTGTGCATACTCAACTTCACTCTCTGCGCCTCGACAGATCTCTGACATCGCCCGAACTGTTCTAACGGGATATTTCCCAACAGCTGTTTCTGCGGAGAGCATAACGGCATCTGTTCCATCAAGCACGGAGTTAGCAACGTCCATTACTTCTGCTCGAGTCGGCGATTGATGTTCAATCATCGATTCCATCATCTGTGTTGCTGTAATCACTGCCTTATCAAGCTGTCGCGCACGTTTAATAAAACGTTTCTGAACCCCAACGAGTTTCGCGTCTCCAATCTCAACACCAAGATCTCCACGCGCAATCATAATGGCATCAGAGGCTTCAATGATCTCATCAATATTCTCTAATGCTTCTGTTCGCTCAATCTTTGCAACAATACCTGCTTTAGAGTTTGCGGCTTTTAACAGCTCACGCGCCTCTAAAATATCAGCTGCAGTTTTAGGAAAAGAGACGGCGATAAAGTCTGTATTAAAACCAGCGGCACAAATGAGATCTTCTTTATCTTTCTCAGTTAATGCTGCAGCAGAGAGACCGCCCCCTTTTAAGTTAACCCCTTTTCGATTTGAAAGAGGTCCGGCAACAACCACTTTAGTCTGAATCTCTGTCTCTGTAACGCCTGTCACATCTACAATAATATTGCCATCATCTAATAGGAGAGTATCGCCAATCTTCACATCATTAACCAACTCTTTATAAGCGATACCAACACGCTCATTATTGCCGGCATCTTCATCTAATTGGGTATCGAGTACAAAGACCTGCCCCTCTTCGAGTTCAACCTTCCCTTCAACAAAATTCTCAATACGAATTTTAGGCCCTTGAAGATCCGATAAGATCCCCACACGAACACCTAATTTATCAGCGATTTCTCGTACCGCTTCAGCACGTGCCTTATGTTCTTCATGCTCGCCATGAGAGAAGTTGAGACGAACAATGTTAACCCCTGCTTTAATAATTCCCTCAAGAACTCCAGGTTTATCCGTTGCAGGACCTAATGTAGCTACAATTTTGGTACGGCGCATCTTAATGACTCCTCTTAATGACCATAAAAAACAGATTGATACAGGGAGGGACTCCCTAATAAAAGTATACCGCTAATTAGATCACTTCGCTCAAGAAATCAGGAGAAAAGCATCATGATCCGCTCCTTTACGTTATAATGAAGCTAAATTTATGGGTTAAAAGCCATAAAAACAGTATAGGTACATCATAAATACATTACAAATACCGGGTGAGTAAGATCATTGTGCCATTTTAACCCGATCTTCACCCTTCATAGATCTTCGAGCAGAAGCTTATCATTAGAGAATATAGAGCATTATGACAAATAAAATATTTAATGAAGCCCTCATCGCGAAATACGATAAAGCGGGTCCTCGCTACACCTCTTACCCTACTGCGGTTCAATTTACCGAAGAGTTTGGGAGCAAAGAGTATCAACAGGCGGCAGCTGAATCTAATGCTAGGAAAAATCCGCTCTCTCTCTACTTCCATATTCCATTTTGTGCAACGATCTGTTTCTACTGTGGTTGTAACAAGATTATTACCAATAATCGTAAGCGCTCACAACCCTATCTCGATCGGCTCTTTAAGGAGATGGAGATGCAAGGAGAGCTCTTTAGTAATCGTGCGCCGGTAAAACAACTCCATTGGGGCGGAGGTACGCCGACATTTCTCTCTCATGATGAGATGCGCTCACTGATGGAGAAGACTAGAGAGGAGTTTAATCTTCTCTCTGATGATGAAGCAGAGATCTCCATTGAAGTGGATCCTCGTGAAGCTGATGCTGATACCGTTCGCTTCTTGCGCTCTATCGGTTTTAATCGCTTAAGTATGGGAGTACAAGATTTTGATGAGAAGGTTCAGGTCGCGGTCAACCGTATTCAACCGAAAGAGATTACGATAGAAACTTTAACCGCCGCACGCGAGTCAGGTTTTAATTCAATCTCTCTCGATCTCATCTATGGCCTTCCTTTCCAAACGGTCGATAGTTTCAATCGGACACTCGAAGAGGTGATTGAACTTTCACCTGATCGGCTCTCTGTCTTCAACTACGCACATATGCCCCATCTCTTTAAGACACAAAAGCAGATGAATCCTGAAGATATGCCATCCCCTCAAGAGAAATTACTCATCTTAAAACAGGTGATTGAGCGCTTAACGGATGCAGGATATGTCTATATCGGTATGGATCACTTTGCCAAACCGACAGATCAGTTAGCCATTGCCCAAAAAGAGGGACTACTCTACCGTAACTTCCAAGGTTACAGTACCCATTCAGATTGTGATCTTGTTGGAATGGGTATCTCTTCGATCTCTCAAATTGGAGATATCTATGCGCAAAATGCCAAAATTATGCCACAATATGAAGCAATGATCGATCGTGGTGAGCTTCCTATTATGCGTGGAGTAAAACTGACGAAAGATGATCTGATTCGTCGCCATGTGATTACAGAGATTATGTGTAACCTTAAACTAGATCTCGATAAGGTCAGTGAAGATTTAGGTATTGATGCACGAGAATACTTCAAAGATGATCTTCCTGAACTCAATGCAATGCAGGAAGATGGGCTAATTATTATCGACAATGATCGCTACTATGTACAGGATGCAGGTCGTCTCTTAATCCGTAACATCGGCATGGTTTTTGATGCTTATCTTCGTAAAAATGATAATCGTTTCTCACGCGTTATCTAAAATATTGTGAAAATATTGCAAAAACATCTTTTACTAAAAATATAAATCAAAATCGAAGATCGATAAAAGATAAATCACAGAAGAATCAGTAAGTTAAATAATATTGTATCGGGCATTAACTTCTCTCTAATTGAGGAGTTAATGCCCGATTTTTATTTCTGAGTTGCTATAAAAAAAAAGCTGTGATAGCTTTAACTCATCCACCCTAGGAGAACAAATGTGCGCATAGAGATCCAAAAAGGACGGAGACGCACAGGCAGGAGGCAGTATATAGGTGTTAGCAGGCGGTTGGGCAGATCGATCAGAGCGCTGATCAAGAAGGTCTTTCCAACCGCTGTGCTAAATCTTATTCCACACTCTTGCAATAATAGGGATTCTCATAGAGTAGAACGGTAAGAGTGACACAGAGTAATATCACAATTTGCAACTGAGAAAGGAGACTCCATCGAATCGATATCTCCCCCTCACTTTCTCAATAGAGAGATTGAATGAGGCAAAATAAGAAGCGTTTGTAAAGTGTGATAAGCAAGCTACTGAAACCTTTTTAAAATCAAAAAAGATTTAATGAATTAATGAAAATCTAGATGAAGACACTAGATCAAAGTTTATTAAACGCTTGTTAAGGATTAGAACTTGATTATAAAAATCCTTAGTAGGAGAAGAAAAGAGGAAGTAGCAGCGAAGAAAAGGAGGAGCGATCACATGAATGATCTTCCCCTAAAAGTTGTAACCGAATGTTCCTTTACAGATTTCAAATAATAGATGGCAGAGATTAGATCGATGATCTAACATCTCGCCTTTAATGGATCATGGAGTATTGAATTTCACCGTAGAGAAAATCGATTACAAACAGAGCAATGTGGATAAAAATATCTATCAGAATAGCGATAAACAATCAATACAACAAAACTAGATTGAACTGAATTGAGTTAAATTGCGTTGAGTTGAATCGAAATAAATTAAATTAAATTAAATTAACAATTTGAAGTAACCGTTTTTAATACCATCACTATCTACAATACGAGGAGGATATTATGTCCAATTCAAATCAGGATAATACGCAACGCGATTATGATGCAATGACCATCGCGATTAGTAAAAATCCTAAATTCTATGACGTAGTCAGAAGAAAACAGACCTTTAGTTTAACGCTACTGGCACTCACTCTAGGACTCTATATCCTATTGATGCTTGCCGTTGCATTTGCACCTAACTTGGTAGGAATGCCTATCTCTAAAGATTCTGTAACCACATGGGGAATTCCAGCAGGTTTCTTCCTGATTATCTGGACAACGATTTTAACGGCGCTCTATATCAGCCGTACCAATAAAGTCTATGACCCAATGACTGAAAACTTAATTAAGGAGGCGGCAGATGAAACGCTTAAATAGATCATTAACAGCTAGCGCGATTCTATTATCGCCGCTTCTCAGCAGTGCCTTTGCACAACAAGCAGGCGAGAAGAATTGGACAGCAATCATTATGTTCTTTGTCTTTGTTATTGCAACGCTCTGGATCACTTTCTGGGCAGCCAATAAGACAAAGTCAGCTTCCGACTTCTATACCGCAGGTGGTGGCCTTTCAGGATTCCAAAATGGTTTAGCCATTGCCGGGGATTATCTCTCATCCGCATCCTTCTTAGGAATTTCCGCGATGGTATTTACCTCGGGATATGATGGATTAATCTACTCTTTTGGATTCTTTATCGGGTGGCCAGTTATTCTCTTCCTTATGGCTGAGAGATTCCGTAATTTAGGTCGCTTTACCTTTGCTGACGTGACGGCATATCGCCTCAAACAGCGCCCTATTCGTATTCTTGCCGCTTTCTCAACAATGGCGATCGTTCTACTCTATCTGATTGCACAGATGGTAGGTGCCGGTAAATTGATCGAATTACTCTTCGGTTTAAGCTATGGCTTTGCGGTAATGATCGTTGGGGTCTTGATGGTGATGTATGTTCTCTTTGGAGGAATGCTCGCAACCACTTGGGTACAGATGATCAAAGCGGTATTGATTCTCTTCGGTGCAACTGTAATGTCTGTTGTTGTACTCTACTGGTCTGGTTTTGATCTTGGCACACTCTTTAAACATGCTGTTGAAAAGAGTCCCAATGGTATCGATATTATGAAACCCGGTCTTCAATTCCCTAACCCTATTGATGCTATCTCATTAGGAATTGGTCTTATGTTTGGTACTGCCGGTCTTCCCCACATCTTAATGCGTTTCTTCACTGTTAAAGATGCAAAAGAAGCACGTAAATCAGTTCTCTATGCGACAACCTTTATCGGTTACTTCTATCTCTTAATGTTCATCATCGGTTTTGGTGCAATCGTCTATGTTATGGGTGTGCCGGAGTATATGAGCGGTGACTCATTAATTGGTGGCAATAACATGGCAGCGATTCATCTTTCACATGCTGTTGGTGGTAACCTCTTCTTAGGCTTTATGTCCGCAGTAACCTTCGCAACCTTAGTTGCAGTTGTTGCAGGATTGACCTTATCAGGCGCATCAGCAATTAGCCATGATATCTATGCTAATGTGATCATGAAAGGGAAACCTGTCATGAAGACAGAGTTGAAGATCTCTCGCTATACCACGATTGCTTTAGGTATTATCGCAATCTTATTAGGGATCCTCTTTGAGAACCAAAACGTTGCTTTCGTCGTAGGGCTTGCATTCTCAATCGGAGCTTCTGCAAACTTCCCACTTCTCTTCCTCTCAATGTACTGGAAAAAACTCTCAACACGTGGAGCGGTTATTGGTGGTGCGGCAGGTTTAGCATCTGCAGTGATCATCATTATCTTAGGTCCTGAGGTTTGGGGTAAAGTCTTAGGGAATGGCGATGGAATTATTCCTTACAACAACCCTGCACTCTTCTCTATTCCTATTGCATTTATTGTCACAATGATTGTATCGCTCAATGACAATTCAGCAGAAGCAAAAGCAGAAAGAGCAGTATTCAGTACCCAATATGTACGTTCACAAGTAGGGGGAGAAGGTATTGCTGAAGCGATTCAACAGTATCGTCAAGTAAACCATCCTGACTTTAATAAGAAGTCATAACAATAAGAACTCTCTAGTAAAAGAGTCATCTTGCGAGTAAAATAGAATTCGTTCGACCTTACTCGACTCTCATAGAAGCACTTCGAAAGAGGTGCTTTTTTTTATCTCATTTATAAACAATAGGAAGAGGACTGATGTCTACAGATACAAAACCGACCGCCGACATAATCGAGCCTACAGAGATGAATCGGATCGATCCTAACTCTGTTCTGATTCGCCCCTTAAGTCGCCCTGAAGATTTCCACTCTCTTATTCAGATTTGGTTAGATGCCTCTATTGAGGCTCATCACTTTATTCCAGAATCTTACTGGCGCTCTAAAGCGAAGGATGTCTGCAATATTTATCTCCCTACTGCAGAGACTTATATGGCGATTATTGAGCGTGAAATTGTCGGGTTTTATGCCTACTATCAACATAGGTTAGGGGCACTATTTGTTGAGCCTAAAATGCAACATCGCGGCATTGGTTCAATCCTACTTGAAGATGCTAAAAATCGATTCTCTCCTCTAGAAGCGCGAGTCTATAAGAGAAATAGTAATGCCGTTCAATTCTATCTTCACCATGGTTTTTTAATCCAAAAAGAGGAGATAGATACTGAAACTCAAGAACCGGAACTGATCATTACCTATAATCCCAGAGATTGAGGAATTAAATAGGGCAAATACCCCTTTTCGGCTCATTTTTTCGTACAATAGAGAAGAATTTTTAGAAGAGGATTAAGTATGACATATTATATTGGAGCACATGTCAGTGCTGCCGGAGGCGTTCAAAATAGCGTCAAAAATGCTCATGAAATTGGTGCAAATGCTTTTGCCCTTTTTACAAAAAATAATCGCCGCTGGGAAGGTCCCCCACTCAAAAAAGGGGATATCGACAACTATAAACGTTTTCTAGAAGTCTACCATTACTCACCTAAACATATATTACCCCACGCAAGTTACCTGATTAATCCGGGGCACCATGATCCTGAGCAACTTGAAAAATCACGAAATGCTCTCTTAGATGAATTCCAACGTTGTGAACAATTAGGAATTGAACTCATCAACTTTCATCCCGGCAGTCATCTAAATAAGATAAGTGAAAAAGAGTGTTTAGCGACCATTGCTGAATCGATCAACATTGTTCTTGATCAGACAAAAGGAGTTACTGCCGTTATTGAAAATACAGCAGGACAGGGGACTAATCTAGGCTTTGATTTTGAACACATTGCTCAAATTATTGAAGATGTCGAGGATAAGAGTCGAGTCGGTGTCTGTATCGATACATGCCATGCCTTTGCCGCAGGCTATGAGCTTCGCACTGAAGAAGGATGTGATGAGACCTTCACTCAATTTGATAAAATTATTGGCTTCAATTATCTAAGGGCGCTCCATCTCAATGATTCAAAAGGAGCTTTTGCGAGCCGTGTTGACCGACATCATAGTTTAGGCCAAGGAGAAATAGGGGAACCCCCTTTCCGCTATATCATGCAAGATGATCGCTTTCGTAATATGCCACTCATTTTAGAAACCATAGAACCAGCGATCTGGAAAGAAGAGATTGCATGGTTAAGATCATTAGAAAAATAAGCCAAAGTTTTACGATAAAGTCTCTAGATAAAATTCGTCAACTATAACGCATCCACTTAAATCCTACATCGGATCATCCCCATGTAGGTTTTTTTACTACCAACACAAAGCAAGTCACTCATCAGAGGACATCAAAGATGCCAACCGGCAGACATGCAGTTGTGATAAGAGTGAGATAGTCGGCTCTCGCCACTCAATAAATCCTCTTATGAGTTCAAACCCTAAAACAAACAGAGGCTGATGAATTGCCGGTCCTCACTATCGCATTCTTCCAGAAACTGCGTGCCGGCAAGGGGCATTGAAAATGCCGGCCGGCGGGCATGCAGTTGTGATAAGAGCGAGATAGTCGGCTCCCGCCACTCAATAAATCCTCTTATGAGTTCAAACCCTAGAACAAACAGGGGCTGATGAACTGCCGGTCCTCACTATCGCGTTCTTCCAGAAATTATCTTCTTAAGAATCATAAAAATGATTAGTTGAAACAACAAAGGCTGATGAGTTGCCGGATCTTACTACTGCATACTTCCAATAATCGCGTGCCGGCAAGAGGCATCGAAAATGCTCAAACTGCGGGCATGCACCGGTTAAAAGAGTGAAGTAGTCGGTTCCCGCAACTCCACGAATCTTCTTAAGGAGAAAACATCCAGGATTGTTAGTAGCCATTCATCATCCTGCTTTCTATTAACTCTATTGAATAAAGAGAGATTACTTAAAAATTACTTAAAAAATCCAGACAAAGAAAAAGCTCCTAGCTAATTAGCTAGGAGCTCTTAATGAAGCCCTGGGGTTGACCTACTCTCACATGGGATCTCCCACACTACCATCGGCGCTGCTACGTTTCACTTCTGAGTTCGGGATGGGATCAGGTGGTTCCATAGCGCTATTTTCCCCAGGAAAACTGGCTTGTGCTTGAAGTGCTGATGCATCTCTGCATTTTATCTTGCACTCCACTCACGAATAAATTTGATTAGTTGGTTAGTAACAGCAATGTCAGATTGAATTGCTTAAGTTGTTTGTATTCGCGTCAACTTTGGAAACGATCATGTCTCGTATCAAAATTGTCTAAGACCTATTATATGGTCAAGCCTCACGGTCAATTAGTATTGGTAAGCTCAATGCATTACTGCACTTACACACCCAACCTATCAACGTCGTAGTCTTCGACGGACCTTCAGAGGGGTTAAACCCCTAGGGAAATCTAATCTTGAGGTGGGCTTCCCGCTTAGATGCTTTCAGCGGTTATCCCGTCCGTATGTAGCTACCCGGCTATGCCATTGGTATGACAACCGGACCACCAGAGATACGTCCACTTCGGTCCTCTCGTACTAGAAGCAG
>NZ_QEWR01000007.1 GCF_003121925.1 Ignatzschineria indica
GGCGGAGTTTGGCACCTCGATGTCGACTCATCACATCCTGGGGCTGTAGTCGGTCCCAAGGGTATGGCTGTTCGCCATTTAAAGTGGTACGCGAGTTGGGTTCAGAACGTCGTGAGACAGTTCGGTCCCTATCTGCCGTGGGCGTTGGAAATTTGAGAGGAGCTGCTTCTAGTACGAGAGGACCGAAGTGGACGTATCTCTGGTGGTCCGGTTGTCATACCAATGGCATAGCCGGGTAGCTACATACGGACGGGATAACCGCTGAAAGCATCTAAGCGGGAAGCCCACCTCAAGATTAGATTTCCCTAGGGGTTTAACCCCTCTGAAGGTCCGTCGAAGACTACGACGTTGATAGGTTGGGTGTGTAAGTGCAGTAATGCATTGAGCTTACCAATACTAATTGACCGTGAGGCTTGACCATATAATAGGTCTTAGACAATTTTGATACGAGACATGATCGTTTCCAGAGTTGACGCGAATACAAACAACTTAAGCAATTCAATCAGACATTGCTGTTACTAACCAACTAATCAAATTTATTCGTGAGTGAAGTGCAAGATAAAATGTAGAGATGCATCAGCACTTCAAGCACAAGCCAGTTTTCCTGGGGAAAATAGCGCTATGGAACCACCTGATCCCATCCCGAACTCAGAAGTGAAACGTAGCAGCGCCGATGGTAGTGTGGGAGATCCCATGTGAGAGTAGGTCAACCCCAGGGCTTCATTAAGAGAGCTCCTAGCTAATCAGCTAGGAGCTTTTTATTTGTCTGGATTTTTTTATTCTTAAGAAAGCTCCTGGAGCTGCGGGAACCGACTACTTCATTCTTTTAGCCAGCGCATGCCCGCAGTTTGGCATTTGCGATGCCTCTTGCCGGCACGCAGTTTCTGGAAGAATGCGATAGTGAAGACCGGCAGCTCATCAGCCCCTGTTTGTTTTAGGGTTTGAACTCATAAGAGGATTTATTGAGTGGCGGGAGCCGACTCTCTCACTCTTATCACAACTGTATGCCCGCCGGTCGGTATCTTCTATGCCCCTTGCCGGCATGCTGTTTTTTTCAGTATGATTAATTATTAATGTAGCGATATTTGCCGGCATGCAATTCTTGAAAGTATGCAGTAGTGATACCCGGCAGCTCATCAGCCTCTGTTTGTTTTAGGGTTTGAACTTATAAGAGGATTTATTGAGTGGCGGGAGCCGACTCTCTCACTCTTATCACAACTGTATGCCCGCTGGTCGATATCTTCTATGCCCCTTGCCGGCATGCTGTTTTTGGAAGAACGTGATAGTGAGGACCGGCAGCTCGTCAGTCTGTTTTTTTCAGTATGATTAATTATTAATGTAGCGATATTTGCCGGCATGCAATTCTTGAAAGTATGCAGTAGTGATTCCCGGCAACTCATCAGCCTCTGTTTGTTTTAGGGTTTGAACTTATAAGAGGATTTATTGAGTGGCGGGAGCCGACTCTCTCACTCTTATCACAACTACATGCCCGCCGGTCGATATCTTCTATGCCCCTTGCCGGCATGCTGTTTTTGGAAGAACGTGATAGTGAGGACCGGCAGCTCGTCAGTCTGTTTTTTTCAGTATGATTAATTATTAATGTAGCGATATTTGCCGGCACGCAGTTTTTGGAAGAACGTGATAGTGAGGACCGGCAACTCATCAGCCCCTGTTTGTTCTAGGGTTTGAACTCATAAGAGGATTTATTGAGTGGCGGGAGCCGACTATCTCACTCTTATCACAACTGCATGCCCGCCGGTCGGCATCTTCGATGCCCCTTGCCGGCACGCAGTTTCTGGAAGAATGTGATAGTGAAGACCGGCAGCTCGTCAGTCTATTTTCTTTCAGTATGATTAATTATTAATGTAGCGATATTTGCCGGCATGCGATTATTGGAAGTATGCAGTAGCAAGATTCGGCAATTCATCAGCCCCTTTTGTTTTAGGGTTTGAACTCTTAAGAGGGCTCTTTATCTATTCTATCTTTAAAATGAATAGATTGAGGAAAGGCTTTATAAAGATCAATTAATTGCTTCAATTTCCCCTCTTTGAAGCTGCCGCTCACGAGATCGCATTCGGCTATTTCTACTCTTTTCTTCTAATTTTTGATTTTGTTCACTTGCTCGAATAGGAGTATGCTCATCATAGGGATAGATAATATTTTGCAAAATAAAGAAGAGCAATAGAGTGGCTAGAATAGCAAGAAGAGGAATGCCATATCGAATGAGTGCTCTTTGATAGCGGAGAATATAGATTAAAAAGAGAATAACAATAAGGGCGACAACAAGTAATATCATGAGATAGGTGTAATTCCTTTGTGATGTTGTATCAATTTATCTGTAGTTATTGATTAGTACTACCAAGATATAGAATTGGGCTGATGGGTCTGCTCTTTTACAGATACCCGTCAGCCCTTATTGGCTTTACCATCTATGTAGATCAGATACCATTTGATTACAATTACGTCACTCTAAAAAGAGGTGAGTTGTATGATGAATTCCGCTTTTAAAAGTTATAGTTGATCTGCAAATTTGAGTAAAAGATCTAAATTTCGTTGCCGGGTCTGCTTGGAGATGATAAACCAATCTATTACCGTCCAAATACCTAGGCCACCAATTGTAATGAGCTTAAGAATTCCTAATAAAATATTACCAATATAGAAGCGATCTACAGCAAAAGAGCCGAAGAAGAAGGAGAGAAGTAATGCTAATGTCGGATCTTTAATAGGAAGCGCATGGAGTGCCGCTTGTTGACTCTCATTGAGCCTGTGTAAAATAGAGGTCACTGTTGTTAGTGCTTCTTTAGGATATTTATTCGCATTGATAGCAAGATAAGTATTGATAAACTCTTGATTATGACTATTCACTAGAATACTCCTTTCTTCTACGTTGAATTCATCAGATTGATCGATCCTTCTATGGTAGAGGTTTTTAATAGTACTACATACCTACATCTGCATCGATTATTAATAGGGAATCTCTTCCATTTTATACTAATAATACTAATAGAGGAAAAATAGGGTTCTACTCTAAATTCTATTTTAGAATCGATCAGCATAATGTAGCAGAGTAATGTTATTGAATCATCAGGTCTGAAATCTCATCGGCAGCTGTTAATAGTAGCGGAACAACTTCTTTTACAAATTGCTCACGACTCTTGTAACTTGTTGCAGGACAACTTACAGAGAGTACATATTGAATCTCTTTAGAGATTTTGCCGCGAATAGGTGCAGCGCAGGCAATCATATCGGGTTTAAAGTTTTTCCAGCTAATGAGATAGTCGGAGTTTCTTGCTATTTCGATCTTTTCAATCAACTCATTGATATCTTTTGCTGTCGACGCAGAGTATTTTTTCCATTCAGAAATTCCTTCAAAACGTGCTCTTATCTCATCATTACTTAATGAGCCTAATAACATTTGGCCAATGACTGTTGCATAAGCGGGCCATCGTGTTCCAACTCGAATATTGGAGGTAAAAGCTCCTAGTGCTTGAATATTATTGAGATAGACAATTTCGATATCATCGAGGACAGAGAGATGGACAGCCACTTTGGTTTTATCACGCAATTGTTGCATAATCGCCGTAACTTGCTGTGGAATATTCATCGATTCAATAGCGGTGTAACCGAGTTGTAGTACTTTCACATTGAGCTTATAACTCTTATGAGGCGTGCGCAAAAGATAACCACAATATTCTAAAGTTTGGACTAAACGAAAAGCGCTAGATCGGTTGATATCTAAATTTTTAGCGATTTCACTGAGTGTCATTTCGCTCTTCTCGGCAGTAAAACTCTCTAATATCTTCAATCCTCTAACGAGTCCCGGCACAAGGTATTTTTCTGCATCAATCTCTTCAATCATCGCTAAACTCCTCACTTTTTATTCTTATCTATTATAGAAAAAATTAGCTGTTAAGACCTCTATTTAGAAAATGGGCTTGACAAGCTTCTTTTATTAATCGTATTCTTGCACTATTGTTTTATAAAGTAAATGGTGTTTTATATATAAAACTAAATAATTTAGTAGATTGAGCAAAATAAGCCAGATAAAACACTATTCGTTATGGGATTACCCTTATAAATTAAATATCTTATTTTCATAACTATCTTAATAACTATTTTAATAACAGACGATCTACCACTCACAAGATGTCAAAACAATAATATGAGTGGATCGCTATTTTCTGATTATCCCTGTCAAGCAGGATAGGGATCTTTGAGGAGGAAGAAGATGAATTGGGTTTCAGCATGTCAAGTGGATGAAGTGGAAGAGTATATGCCTAAATCGGTTGATATTGGGGATATTAAGATCGGAATCTTTCAGGTGGGAGATCACTATTTCGCCATTGAGAATATCTGCCCCCATGCTTATGCGCTCTTAACAGAAGGCTTTGTGGAAGATGGAACAGTTGAATGTCCTCTTCATGAAGCTATTTTTGATATTAAGACGGGTAATTTAGAGAGTGGTCCTGGTTGCCGTAATTTATTGACCTATCCTGTAAAAGTAGAAGCCGGAGAGATCATGATCTCTCTTGCGCAGTAATAGTTGCTCTTAAAGAATCTTCTAGGGTATTGCTTAAAAACAGATTAAAAAACCAGATTAAAAATACATATTAAAAAAACAATATTAAAAGACAATATTGAGATCGATTTTCATCATATTCATGATAGTTAAGATCAATCTAACCCATGATTAATTGAGTTCCGATATCACCTCCATTTCCCTTTTGTTTGACCCGCTGTTGAGCGAAAGGGAGTTTTTTAAAGTATTTAAAATTATTTTAATGGGGAAGGGGATCGAGAGACAGAATAAATTAAAAAACTTTGTATACGATGAGATACAAAACTGAAGGAGGAAAGCAGATGGCAAATTACAATGAGAAGCTTAAAACCTGGCTAGAAAATAGACCTAACCCTGATGCCGGCATCAATAATATTCAGATTCCTGGAGATGTGAAGCATGTGGTTTGGCAAAACCGTGCACATGAACCTTCCGCTTATGAGTTGAGTCTTGTGGAGAACCTTATTGCCGCTTTTTCAAAAGGGGCGACAACACTCTCCGAGGTGGTTTCTGCGCTTAATGAGCAAGGAATGTTATTAGAGAGTGGTGAGAAATTTACAGAAGAGAGCTTCGAAGCTGAGATGGCTCGTTTAGGTTATTAAGGTTTTAAGAGTGTAGGAGGAGAAGATTATGACATCTAGAAAATTTAAAGACGCACAAGAGTACCTCAACTTTGGTTTACGTAACCTGTGGCATCCAGTGTTAGCGAGTTGGGAGGTAGGGACTAGTCCTGTGGGAATTACCCGCTTAGGTGAGAACATTGTTGTTTGGCGTGATGAAGAGGGTAAGGTTCATGCACTTGAAGATCGTTGCCCCCATCGTGGTGCGAGACTCTCTTTAGGATGGAATTTAGGGAATCGTGTGGCTTGCTGGTATCACGGTGTTGAAGTTCGTTTTGATGGTGTTGTTGAGGATGTTCCTGCTGTTGCCAGTTGTCCTATGACCGGGGCTACTTGTGTGAAGTCGTATCATGTGAAAGAGGTTCATGGTGCCATTTTCCTCTGGTTTGGTGTCGGTGATGAAGCACCTACAGAACTCACTTTTCCGGAGCAACTCGATAGTGATGAGTGGAGTCATTTCCTCTGTATTGCAGATTGGAAAGTCAATTATCAATATGCAGTTGATAATGTGATGGATCCTATGCATGGAACTTATCTTCACTCCGTTTCTCACTCAATGTCTGAGGGTGATCGCCAAGCGGAGATGAGTCTGAAAATGACGAAGACAGGTTTTATCTTTGAGAAAGATGGGCAATCAGGCGTGAACTTTGACTGGGTGGAGTATGGGGAAACCGGTGGCGCTTGGTTACGACTCTCTATTCCTTATCAATCTAAATTTGGTCCTGGTGGAAGCTTCTGGATTGTTGGTTTTGCGACCCCTATTGATGAAAATAATACGCGCGTATTTTTCTGGCGTTGCCGTAAAGTTTCAGGATGGGAGCGTGATACTTGGCGCTTTATGTATCGTAATCATCTCGAGGGATTGCATTGGGATGTATTAGAGCAAGATCGTATTATTTTAGAATTATTAGCCCCTAATGCTCGTGAACATGAGTTCCTTTATCAACATGATGTGGGTATTACACGTCTCCGCCGTACCTTTAAGCGCGCAGCAGAAAAGCAGTTTAAAGAGTATGAGGCATATCAAGCGAGTCAGGAAAATGTAGATGCTGTGGGCGCCACTATTCATCCTGCAGAATAATTGAGGTGATCATGAGAGCACTATTAGAGGGAAAAAAGATCGTCATTACAGGAGCGGCACGCGGGTTAGGGTATGACTTTACTCGCGCGGCTCTAGAGGCTGGCGCTACAGTACTAATGGTCGATATTTTAGAGGATCATTTAAAAGAGCGAGCAGAATCGCTTCAAGCTGAAGGATTGCCGGCATCCTATATTGTGGCAGATTTAAGTTTGCCTGAAGCTATCGATAAGGTTGCTGAGGAAGTTGAGCAAGCATGGTCCTATGTGGATGGTTTAATTAATTGTGCGGCGCTAGCTACAGGTGTTGGAGGCGTCGATATGATGAATTATGATCCTGATCTATGGGATCGAGTCATGACTATTAATGTGAAAGGAACATGGTTGATGACACAGGCGATGGTTCCTTTTCTTAAGAGATCGGACCAGGGTCGCGTGGTGAATATCGCTTCCGATACGGCTCTTTGGGGAGCACCTAAATTGATGGCTTATACCGCAAGTAAAGGGGCTATCTTGGCGATGACACGCTCTATGGCTCGTGAATTGGGAGAGTTTAATATCACCGTCAACAGCCTCTCTCCAGGCTTAACATTAGTTGAAGCGACGGCATATGTGCCGGCAGAGCGCCACTCTCTCTACGTCAATGGAAGAGCAATTCAACGGGAACAGTTACCGGAAGATGTTAGTGGAACCGCACTCTATCTTCTCTCTGATCTTGCCTCTTTTGTGACAGGGCAAAATATTCCCGTCAATGGTGGGTTTGTCTTCAATTAAATGTTGCATCGAGACTCATGAGATTCACGAGATTCATGAGATTAGCTGGATTAACGGGATTAATCAGCGTCAGAAGTTTCAGCTAGGAGTTTAAGTATGTTAAATGGAATTAAAACATTAAAGTTTGGTGTTGAGGATATCGCAAAGTCGAAACAATATCTTGCAGACTTCGGCCTTAAAGAGGTAGAGAGTGATATTGAGAGGGCAGCGAAATATCAATTAGGCAATGGTAGCTCAATCTATGTTTTTGCTATTGATGATGAGCGCTTACCGCCGGCATTTGAAGCAGGGTCCACATTAAGAGAGGTGACTTGGGCGGTAAATCGTTATCAAGATATTGAGCTTCTAGCAGAGAGACTTCAGTCAGAGCCGGGATATCATTTTGCCGATGGTGTTGTTCAGTGTCAGGATCCTAATGGTATGACGCTCCGTTTTGAGGAGTTCGTTCTAAAAGCAGATTTAGAGGCGACAAGTCTACCAATCAATCAGTTTGGCAGAATCAATCGGGTCAATGCGCCTAGTCCTGTTTATGAAAAAGCAGATCCTGTTGCCATTGGGCATGTGGTCTTCTTTACCCCAGATTTAGAAAAGACGCAGAAGTTTTATGAAGAGAAGTTAGGCTTCTATCTTTCAGATGCCTATCGTGGGCGTGGCGCCTTTATGCGTTGTGCAGCAGAAGGTTGGCACCATGATCTCTTCTTATTGAAACTGCCACAACGTGAAACAACGGGGCTCAATCATGTTGCCTTTGTAGTGCGAGATATTCATGAGGTGATTGGTGGGGGGCTCAATATGAATCGACTCAAATGGGATTCCTTTATCGGTCCTGGTCGTCATCCTGTCTCATCGGCTTACTTTTGGTATGTTCATTCACCTTTAGGTGGCGCTTTTGAGTATTACACCAATGATGATTATGTGACGCCGGCATGGACCCCCCGAGTCTATGATTATGCGCTTGAGCTCTTTACGGAGTGGGCGATTGAGGGTGGCTTGGATCATGAAACACGACGCCAAGTCAAAGAATCTTAAAGCGTCACTATTGTTTCATGTGAAACCTGCTATCAAAATAGAAAAAAAGAGGGAGAGAAGATGGAGAGAGTGGTTATTATTGGGGGTGGACAGGCATCTGCTTGGGCTGCTTATACCTTAAGAGAAGAGGGCTTTGAGGGTGAGATTGCCGTGATTTCAGATGAATCACAACTCTTTTATGAAAGACCACCATTATCGAAGCAGGTATTGCTTGGAGAGATGGATCATCAAAATCTCCATTTCTTCCCACCAGAGAAGATTGCGGCGCTCAATTTGATACTCTACGGACCCCTCTCTGCTACCAAAATCGATCGTGATAAAAAGGTGGTCACACTCTCAGATGGTTCATCGCTTCTTTACGATAAGCTTCTGATTGCGACCGGCAGTCAAGCACGAGTTCCTGTTGATGCCTGGCGATCTCTACCTAATCTCTTCACACTGCGCACAGTTGAGGATAGTTTAGCATTGCAGCGCGCTCTCCCATCGATTAAGTCACTTGCAATTATTGGTGGCGGTTGGATCGGTTTAGAGATTGCAGCCTCATTACGGCAGCAGGGGTGTGCTGTCACACTATTGGAGTTAGGTGAGCGTCTCTGTGCTAGAAGTGTCTCTGTCGAGGTCTCTGATTTTATTGAGTCGCTTCATCAAGAAGAGGGTATTGAACTCTGTTTTGAGTGTGGGACCCTCGATATTGTGGAAGAGAATGGGGCGTTAACGATTATTCAAAATGGGAGAAAATGGCGCAGCTTTGATGCAGTCGTTGTTGGAGCAGGGGCGCATATCAATAAAGAGCTCGCTGTTGAGGCAGGATTAGATGTGCGTGACGGTATTGTTGTAGATCATTATTGCCAGACATCTGACCCCCATATTTATGCCGCAGGAGATGTCGCTATTCACCCAGATTTAGGTTTCTCTGTTCAATCTTGGGCAAATGCACAGCATCAAGGGGTAATTGCCGCAAAAGCGATGTTAGGGGCAGAGAAGGCGACACCTTACCGTGAAACGCCTTGGCTCTGGTCAGATCAATATGATTGCAATATTCAGATTTTAGGGACGCCGGTCGGACTTGATCGTACTGAGGTAGTGATCCGTGATAGCGCGCCACGTCAAAAGAGCTTCTTCTACCTTACGCCTGAGGGAAAATTGCAATATTTAGTTTCGATTAATGATGCCCGAGTTGTACAGATTGCAAAGCGATGGATCAAGGCTGATAGAACTTTAGAAGCGGTAGAGATTGGTGATCCTGCTTTTAATGTGATGAAGCTCCGTTAATTGATGAAGCTAAATTCGATAGGGGCTTCGATAGGGGCGATTTATCAGAATGGGTTGATCAGAATGAATTGGTAGAAGCTCAAGCATGCAAGCGAGAAGGCTATCGCTCTAAAGTAGGAGTGCAGAGAAACAGGCGAGAAACAGGCGAGAAATAGGGGAGAGAGGGTCTCCATAAGATAGAAGTCAGTGTCGAAATAGAATAGAAAAAGCAATAGAAAAAACAATAGAGAATCAGAATAAAAATAGCAAAAAAGAGCAACCACCGAAGCGTAATAAGTCGACAGTGTAAAAGATCGACTCTCATCAAGAGTACGCATTGAGATATCTACTAGGAGGAAATTTATGAAAGAAGCGCTAGCTGAAAGGCTACCTTTTGTGCCCAAAAATTTAATAGTGCATTGGACGCCGGCAACAGTCTTAATGATCTGCGTTGTCTTAGCCTTTTTTGACAAGATAAGCATTGCTGTACTCTTTTCTGATCCCGCTTTTCAAGAGACGATGGGTGTTGTTGAAGATAAGAGCAGGCTCGGTTGGTTGATGACAAGCTTCCTTCTCTCTTATGGTTTCTCCTCCGTATTTTTAAGTTTTTTAGGAGATCTATTTAGCCCTAAAAAATTAATTTTCTGGTCTGTTTTGAGCTGGGGCATCTTGATGCTCATTATGGGATTTACAACGACTTATGAAGGGATGCTGATCAATCGGATCTTATTAGGGATTGCAGAAGGACCTCTCTTTGCACTCTGCTATAGCATCGTAAAGCTCTGTTATAGCGATAAAGAGCAGGCGCGTGCCTCTACAATGTTTATTTTAGGTACCCCTATTGGTGCGGCGTTAGGATTTCCGATTACCGCATATGTTTTAGGTAATTACGATTGGCATACCACCTTCTATGTGATGGGCGCATTAACCTTAATTGCAACAATCTTAGTCTATTATGGTTTACGTAATGTGGAAGTATCGGGACGGAAGCGAGTCGTTAAGAGCTCACATGGTGTTAATCTTAAGCGATTGATGAGTAATGGTCCTTTTTGGTTAGTCTGTTTTTTTAATATCGCTTTGATGACCTATCTCTGGGGCCTCAATAGTTGGATTCCTACCTATCTCATGGAAGAGAAAGGATTCAATCTTAAAGAATTTGGCGCACTATCGATGATCCCTTTTATTGGGATGTTGATTGGAGAGATCGGAGGGGCGCTCTACTCAGATCGCTTTTCGATTCGTCGCGCACCGCAAGTCTTTATAGGGTTATTAGGTGCCGGGATAGCGATGTACCTAATGGTGATCGTTGAGAGCAATATACTCGTGATTACGATGATGACCATTAGCTCTTTAATGTGGGGAGTTTCTGTATCGGCCGTCTTTGCGCTTCTCTCAAATGTGAGTGATCGTGATGTAGCGACGACTGCAGGTGGGATTTTTAATGGTCTTGCTAACTTTACAAGCGCTATTGTACCGGTCTTAATCGCATATATCGTTGCCTTTTCTGGCAACTTTAATACCGGAATTATCTTTCTTGCGGGTGTTGCCGTTGCAGGATCGATCATTCTTGTCCCCTTATTGAGACGTTATTAGGGGCATTTTTAGAGCCGTAGCTTCCTATCGATCGCAATAGAGCGGAAATATTATTAAAGAAGTAACTGTAACAAAAAATACTTTATTGAGAACCCAAAGGGGATCTTATCCATAGAGATTTATTCACAAAGGAGAATAGAGATGTCTAGAGAATTTGAAACTTGGAATCGTCCAGAAGGTAAAAGTTTAGAAGAGTGGATGAATACACGAATCGCACGATTAGAAGATCGTAAGTATGATTTTGATGCACTCAAATTTCAAGCTGATTATGACCCTAAATATCGACGTGCGCAGATGCGTTATATGGGGACAGGCGCAACAGGCGTTGCATCAGATAGTAATACCGTTCCGGCAGAGAACTTTACATTTTCAACGATGGTATTACCGGCACAGTGTGAAGGGCCACTCCATCTTCATGATGATGTTGAAGAGGTCTTTTTCCTACTAAGAGGTTCTATCGAACTCTTTTTAGAAGATAAAGGGGAGAAATATTCAGTCATTCTTAAAGAGCGTGACCTGATCTCTATTCCTCCAGGAATTTATCGTGGGCTTTATAACTATACGCAAGAAGATGCCTTAATGTGTGTCATGTTGGGGACTTCAAAACCGCAGATCCCAACCTATCCTGAAGATCATCCGCTCTCTAAAGTTAAACGTAATTAAGCGGAATTAAGTGTAATTAAACGTGATTAGAGATAGATAGGTTATTCAAGATCATGAGACTTTGTACGTAGTACTAGTAACAAAAGAGATAAGAAGAAGGGATAACAAGAGGAGCTTAAATCGAATCCTAGAGGGATCGGTTTCTTAATCTGAGATGTACCGAGGATCTGTTAAAGATTTTAGGAGATATCGATTTAAGCCATCTTGACTGATGATTGAGAGGAGAAGAGATTTTATGAACCAGGTTGAGTATCAATTCGCCCCAAAGAGCGGGATCGAGTATTTAGAGAAAAAGGGAGAAGGAACACCTTTTCTGTTACTCCATGGGATTAGCTCTGGCGCATACTCATGGATTAAACAGTTACAGGATCGTGAAATATCTGCTCATCTTATCGCATGGAATGCGCCCGGATATGGGAAGAGTGAGAAGTTGATGACAGACACCCCTTTGGCTTTAGATTATGCCGATCGCCTTTTTGCATTGATCAATGAGTTGGGTTTGGAGCGCATCATATTAGTGGGGCACTCTCTTGGGGCGATGATGGCCACTGCTTTTGCTGCAAAATATCCACAATATTTAGAGCGAGTCCAACTGATTGCGCCGGCACAAGGATATGCTAAAGAAGAGGAATCTGTTAAGGCGGAAGTCTATCAGCGTCGGCCAAAATTATTAGCTCGATTAGGGAAGTTAGGGATGGCTGAGGAGCGAGGTCCTTATCTACTTGGGAATCCTTCTGCAGAGAATATGGACATCGTTCGTGAAGTCTCTCAACGTTTAACAATGGATGGTTTTACTAATGCATCTCATCTTCTTGCTTATGATTCGATCGATCGTGCATTGTCACAAATCGATCCACAATTGGAGATCGATCTCTATTTTGGCCTAAAAGATGGCATTACGCCACCAGAAGGGATGCACGCTTTAAAAACACGACACTCAAGACTCAATTTAGTTGAGGTTGCTGATGCGGGGCATCTTGCTTATATCGATGCGCCACTTTTTTTTAAAGAGAGACTCTTTGGATTGATTTAAGAGGAAAAAACGTTTACGGAGTGAGATAGGCGGATCGACCTCCTCTACTAGAGGAAGAGCGCGTTTGATATTGAGACAAGAATCATAAATGGGAAGGATTGGAAGGAAGATGAGGAGGCAGTCGATGAGTTTTGGTGTGGAGAATCGGGTCGCAATTGTGACCGGTGGATCATCTGGTATTGGTTTAGAAACGGTAAAATTACTTCTAGCAGGCGGTGCTAAAGTTGCTTGGTGTGGACGTAATCAGGCGCGTTTAGATGCCTCTTTAGAAGCGGTGAGGTTAGCATTACCTGAAATTTCGTCTAGTGATATGTTAACTATTGTCGCGGATGTGCTAGATCGTGATTCTGTGGAAGCAATGATCAACGCTGTAGTTCAACATTTTGGGGGGATCGATTTCTTAATTAATAATGCCGGGCAGGGGAAAGTCGCCTCTTTTGAAGAGACTCAAGATGAGGATTGGCTCGGAGAAGTGACTCTTAAATATTTTGGTGTCTTAAATCCTATTAAGGCGGCATTGCCTTACTTAGAGCAATCAGATATGGCCTCGATTACCAATGTGAACTCGCTATTAGCCCTAAAGCCGGAGCGGCATATGATTGCAACATCGGCAGCAAGAGCGGGCTTACTCAATTTGAGTAAGACATTGTCGCAGGAATTTGCTCAGAAAGGGGTTAATGGGATTCGGGTCAATTCGATCTTAATCGGTATGGTGGAGTCGGGGCAGTGGCGTCGTCGATATGAGGAGCGTTCAGATCGTTCTAAGAGTTGGGATGAGTGGATTGCCGGCATTGCTCAGGAGCGAGGAATCCCCATGGGGCGATTAGGTAAGGCTGAAGAGGCGGCACGAGCGTTACTCTTTTTAGCATCACCGATGTCTTCCTATACAACGGGGTCAGTTGTTGATGTCTCAGGTGGCTTCAGTCGAGAGATTTGATCCAATTGCTCCATAAAATAATCAATAAGTAGTATCGGTAGAAGCGCAATAGAGAGCAATTGATATATAGAGAACAATCGATAGAGAACAATCGAATATAGAGCGAGCAGGAAAAGATGGGGGAGAGAATGAAGAAAATTGTAATGATTGGTTATGGGGCGATGGCACAAGCTGTGATGCCACTTCTACCCGAAGATGTCAATGTGGGGTGGTTGGTGGTGATGCCGCAAGATGTCGCTAAGACTCAAGCTATTGTGGGCGATGAGATTAAAGTCATTAGTCGCATTTCAGAGATAGATGGTCAGCCAGATTGTGCCGTTGAGATGGCCGGACAGTTAGGATTGCAAGCACATCTCTTTGATTTGATCAGAGCGGGAATCGATGTTGGGGTGATTTCAGTAGGGACCTTTGCCGATTCAGTATTTCAGAAGCAGGTTGAGCAGGCAGCGAAAGAGCATCAGGTGAAGATTTCGATCTTATCGGGAGCGATTGCCGGCATCGATGGTTTAGCCTCGGCTAAATTAGCAGGATTAGATTCTGTTCTCTATCAAGGGAGAAAGAATCCCCGTAGTTGGAAGGGAAGTTATGCAGAAGAGCTTGTGGATCTCGATCAGTTAGAGAATGCGACCACTTTCTTTAAAGGAAGTGCGAGAGAAGCGGCTCAACGTTTTCCTGCTAATGCCAATGTGGCGGCTACTTTAGCGCTCGCCGGGATCGGGATGGATGATACTGAAGTTGAGCTGATTGCAGATCCAAAGATGGAACGAAATCAACATAAAATTATTGCACAAGGTAAGTTTGGTGCTATGGAGATTGTGATGATGGGAGTTCCTTTAGAGAGTAACCCTAAGACTTCAATGCTCGCTGCATTAAGTGTTGCACGTTTCTGTCGTCAGCTTGACGATGCGCTACTCATTTAGGTGGCTCATATTAGAACTATTTACTGGGGGATAAGGAGTATATATTGTGAATAATGTGAAAAAAATATTTTTAGCAGGTGAATGGAGATTAGGTCGTGGAGAGCCCTCAAAAAGCTTCTTCCCCGCAGATATGAGTCTTAATGCAGAATTTTCCACAGCTTCTTTAGAGGATGTGGAAGAGGCGATTGTTGCAGCAGATAGAGCATGGAGAGAGCCCTCATGGCGAGATCTACTGCCGACAGAGAGAGCGCGCATTCTCTTTAAATTTGCAGATATTTTAGAGCGAGATCGAGATGAACTCGCTCAGCTTCAAACTCGGGATAATGGCAAACCTCTCTATGAAACACGTGGATTGGTTGCAAGTGCTATTGCCACGACGCGTTATGTCGCCTCCACATTAGAGACGATGGATAATGAATTAACTAATCAGCGTATGCATGATGCTATTACGCTTAGCCTCTATGAGCCATTGGGCGTTATTGCGGCAATTACTCCTTGGAACTCGCCTATTGCCTCAGAAGTACAGAAGTTGATTCCGGCATTAGCGGGGGGCAATGCGGTCATCTTAAAGCCTGCGGAAGCTACATCGTTGATTGCACTAGAATTAGCTAAACGATTTGAAGAAGCAGGGTTGCCCAAAGGGATCTTAAGTGTTCTGCCGGGGCGTGGTTCGGTGGTGGGAAATGCCATTGTGAATCATCCATTAGTGAAGAAGATCTCATTTACCGGAGGCACCAATACTGGAAGAGCGTTAGCTCATGTTGCTGCTGAGCGCCTGATTACCACCTCATTAGAGCTTGGAGGGAAATCACCTACAATCGTCTTAGAGGATGCCAATTTAGAGTTAGCCGTCAATGGTGTTATTTATGGCATCTTTAGCTCAGCCGGACAAGCCTGTATCGCCGGCTCACGCCTCTTTGTGCATCGTTCGCTCTATGAGCCTTTTTTAGCAAAACTCATTGAAAAGAGTGCCGCTCTGCGTGTTGGGCACCCAGAAGATCCCACAACACAGGTGGGACCAGTGATTAGCGAGCAACATTTAGAGAGTATCGACCGTTATGTCCAGCAGGCGGTTGCGGAAGGGGGCAAGATCGAGATAGGTGGAAAACGTCTATTAGAAGGGGCGTTAGCAGAGGGAAGTTATTATGCACCGACGATTATTACCGGCTTAAAAAATAGTGATTCCGTCTGTCAAGAGGAGATCTTTGGCCCTGTATTGGTGGTGCTTCCTTTTGATGATGAAGCGGCACTGATTACCGAAGCTAATGACTCCGTTTATGGGCTATCTGCCGGTATCTGGACAGAAAATTATCGCCGCGCATGGCAATTAGCACGAATTTTAGAAGCGGGAACCGTTTGGATCAATACCTATAAAAAATTCTCTATCTCAACACCTTTTGGGGGTTATAAAGAGAGCGGTATTGGGCGAGAGAAGGGACGTTTAGGGATTCTCTCTTATATGCAACAAAAGAGTATCTTCTTAAGCTTAGATGAGACACCTAATCCTTGGTGTGAGTAATCTTTTCATCTTAGAAGTAGAGAAGATCTATTTAGAGAGACGGTCGATAAGAACCTCGATGAGAAGATTGATAAGAAGATTGATAAGAAGATTGATAAGAAGATTGATAAGAAGATTGATAAGAAGATTGAGATAGACGTAGAAACAGAAAGCGTAGGAGAAAAGAATGAAGGTAACAGTTGGAGAAGCGATTGCACGCTTATTAGAAGTGCATGGCGTTGAGGATGTGTATGGCGTTATTTCGATCCATAACCTCCCTATTGCAGATGCTATTGGTCGCCGAGAAAAGATCAACTTTGTCTGCTCTCGCGGGGAAGCAGGTTGCTTGACGATGGCAGATGCCCATGCCCGTTTTAAGGGATTAGGTGTTGCAATTACAAGTACCGGTGCCGGTGCCGGAAATGCGGTGGGATCTCTAATTGAGGCCTGTAATGCTGCAAGCCCGGTACTGCATATTACCGGCCAGGTTGAACGAGAGTATCTCGATCGAGATGCCTCCTTTATTCATGAGGCAAAAGATCAATTAACCTTTTTAAAGGCAGCGAGTAAGGCGGCTTATCGTATTATGAGTCCCGATAATGCCATTGGTATTATGCGTGAGGCGATTCGTGTGGCGCAAACTGTTCCAATGGGGCCGGTAAGTGTTGAGATTCCGATCGATGTACAAGCCTCTGAAATCGAGCTTCCCGAAGAGCTCTATCCTGTGGGAGCTTTACAGATGCCGATGATCGATCGTGCCGCCTTGGGCAGAGTGGTGGAGAGTTTAAAAGAGGCAAAACGACCAATTTTATGGATTGGAGGTGGTTGTATTGGTGCAGAGCAGGAGGTTAAGGCTTTGGCTGATCTTGGGATTCCTGTTCTCTCATCGACCCATGCAAGAGGCGTATTGCCGGATCACCATCCGCGTAGTTTGGGCGCTTTCCATAACTCTCAAAAGGTCGAAGAGCTCCTAAAGTCAGCTGATATTGCTTTGGTAGTGGGATCTCGCTTAAGAAGTAATGAGACGAAGACTTATAGCATTCAATTTCCAGAAAAGCTGATTCAGATCGATGCTAACCCCATTGCGCAGCAGAGAAACTACCGTGTCGAGCACTTTATCTGTTCTGAGGCAAAAGCCTTTTTAGCGTATCTTGCAACCGCCTTAGGGCAACACTCTTTTATCGATCCCGACTATGATCGAGAGATTAGAGAAGCGAAAGAAGCGGCGATTAAGGCTCTTACAGAGCAGTTAGGTCCTTATGCTGAGATCTGTTTTGCTCTACGAGATGCATTGCCGGAGAGTGGTATTTTAGTGCGAGATATTACGATGTCAGGAAGCACTTGGGGAAGTCGACTCTTTCCAGTACAAGCTCCACTTCGTAATATCCACTCGCTTGCCGGTGCTATCGGCTTAGGTTTGACGCATGGCATTGGATCGGCGATTGCCAATCGCGATAAAAAGATTGTCTCTTTAGTGGGAGATGGCGGTTTAATGCTTGGGATTGGCGAGATTGCAACCATGGTGCAGGAGAATCTGAATATGGTTCTACTGGTGATGAATGATCAAGGTTATGGGGTGATGCGCGGCATTCAGAATAACTACTTTGGTGGACGCCAATATTATAATGAGCTACATACGCCAAGTTATAAGAAGTTAGGGGAATCGATGGGCTGTGTGAGCTTTTTAGCAAGCTCGGTTGAGGAGTTTCGTCAGGTCATTGCCGATGCGATTGCGATTGAAGGGCCGACAGTCGTTGAGGTGGATATGACCGCAATTGGCCCCCTTAACTTTGCCGGTCCGCCACAGAAAAAGCTCTATTAAAAGCTTTATTAAAAGCTCTAGTAAAAAGGCTCTATAAATATTTTTATCCGTGAGTGATAGATTAGGTTGAAATGTAGAGAGCTGTTTGATATTGCCCCCTCCTTAAAAAGAGGGGGCTTTACTTTTGTGGCACTCCTCTTCGCGCTTTCTATGATATCTTGGAAGTAGAGTCTTTTTTAGACGATTTTTAATGATTGTTAGCGCATTTTTGAGGAGTGTAGAATGAAGCGAAAGGAGAAAGAGGCGGTTAGTGAGTTAAAGCCGGCAGAAGATCATTTGCAGTATCACTTAGCGGAGGAGGAGTCTTCTCTACTAAAAAATTATGCACAAGCAGAAGAGTATCTTCGAGAGGTAGATCTCGATGGACGGGCTTCTCTCTCTCAAAATCCTTATCTACAGAAAGCAAAACTAGCTTTCTCTCGTTGTGAATCGATTCTCAATGAGGCGACCTTTAAAGTTCGCCATATTAAGATTAAGAATCTTCGCCGATTAAATGAGTTAGAGATCACCTTTGATGATCGACTCACCGTTTTGATTGGGGAGAATGCTACTGGAAAAACAACGGTTTGTGAATGTTTAACAAAGGGGCTCTCTTGGGTTCTCAATGCGATCAATCGAGAGGAGCCTGCTGGGCTTGAGATTTCGGAAGAGGAGATTAAAAGTGGAGAGAATAGAGCTGAGATCTCACTTGAGGTAGAGGTGGATGCGCATAATAAAATCCACTTTATGCTTGAACGCTCTTTGCAAGAAGGGGCGATAGCACACCGCTCCGATTTTAGTGAACTCAATGCGTATGCGAAGGTGATTCGTGATTGTATAACCTTTAATGATTGCAATATTACGCTACCCCTCTTTATCTTCTATAGTGTCAATCGCCCCAATTTTGTTCGTGGTGCGCGCAAAATACATCTCCATCGTGCAAGTGCTTATGATTATGCGCTAGATGATAAAGTTCGTATCTCCGATATGATTGAGTGGTTTGTGATGTTAGAGAATCTTTCGCGGCAAGACTCAGGAACGGAACTTCGCGATCTTCTACAATTTAGAGCGTTATTAGAGCAGACAGCAGAAGAGTTTACCCAAGAGCATCAAAATGCTGATCCTATGAAGCAGGCGCTTGTTGATGATATGCTTTCAGGATTAAAAGTGAAGATTGCAGAGACAGATGAAAAAATTGCTGCTCTGCAGTGTCGCCCGCTCAATACCGCACAGAAGTTAAAAGAGATCGTTAATGAGATTGTCTGTGATCTGATCCCGAATGCCACAGGGATCTTTGTTGATCGTTCCACAGGAAAGGATCGGGTTGTTCTCTCAATCTATGATGAGTTACATGATATCCAACATCTTTCACATGGACAGCGCTCGGTTCTCTTTATGGTTGCTGATCTTATCTCTCGGTTAGAGATCTTAAATCCCCATCTAGAAGATCCAAGGGAGAGCCCCGGCGTTGTGATTATCGATGAGATCGAGCTTCATCTCCATCCTACTTGGCAGCAGACGATTATCGACTCGCTTTTGAAGATCTTTCCCAATATGCAATTTATTATTACAACGCATAGCCCACAGGTGATCTCCACAGTTCATAAAGATCAAATTCGTTTCTTGAAGAATGATTTTGAGACCAATCGCGTGCGCGTACATTCCCCAAGTTTTCAGACTCGTGGACTCTCTTCCGATAATATCCTATTGCGCATTCTCAATATTGCAGATATCCCCGATGTCTATGAACATCAGCAATATCAGCAGTTAGAGAAGATGATAGAGAATGGTTTAGATGAAACGCCGGAGGGAGAAGCGCTCTATCTAATGTTAGAGAAGCACTTTGGTCGAGAGAGTATCGAGATGGAGAAGCTTCGTCATCAGAAAAAGCTACAGCAACTCAAAGCTCGAATTCGTAATCGACGCTCTGCTCAGGAGTCAAAGGAGTAGGCTATGAGAAAGTTAGTTCGGCCTAAAGAGGTGCCTAAATGTCTTGTGCGAGCGCAGAAGAATGGGGCAAAAAATTGGCAGCGACTACGAGGTGGGGATCGGCGAGAAATTTGGAGCAAACTCAATGAGATGCAGCATCGTCTCTGTGCATACTGTGAAACCCCCTTCACCACGGAAGATAGCCATATTGAGCATCTCTATCCACGTGCTAAATATGAGGGATTAACCTTTGAATGGAAAAATCTCTTCGGCTCTTGTAACAATAATAATAGCTGTGGTATCTATAAAGATGGTGCGCATAATCCCCATAAAGTGACTCATGAGTTGTTGATAAAACCGGATCAGGAGGATCCTCATGCCTACTTTCGTTACTATCTTAATGGACGAATTTCGGTAAAGCCGGGATTATCAGATTATGACTATCATCGCGCTAAGGAGACTATCCGAGGATTCAATCTCAATCATAATGCATTAGCCAGTCTACGAAGACGCCATCTTGAGCCACTTCAACAGTTAGAGGAGGAGTTTATCCTCTGGTGTGAGCTTTGTGATGGAGATCCGGAGTTACTTGAAGAGTTAGCAGAAGAGATTCGTTTACTTTTAGCGGAACAGAAAAATAGTGCCTATCAATCGATTAAAGAGCACTATATCCATAACCATTTAGATCTTTTAGGTTTAGTAGAAGAGAAGATTGAGATGGAGGCGGAAGTGCGATGGGAGGAAGAAGAGGATAGATAAAAGCATTCTAGGAGGGATCGATATTGCTTGATCTATTAAATACTTTTATCTTTAACGTTGCGTTGCATCAGAAGCATTTACCATTTAATCGTCGGTATCGCCGGCAATAAGGAGTTATTATGATTACTCGAATTAATAAGGGGCCGCGGATGTCAGATGCCGTGATCTATAACGATACGCTCTACTATACTGCTATTCCTTTAGTGGAAGAGGCAGATATCTATCGGCAGATGCAAAGTCTACTTGCCGATATTGATCAGCTTCTAGAGAAGGTTGGTGCTGAAAAATCCCATATTCTAGATGTAACGATCTTTCTTGTAAGTAGCTTAGATATCGAGGGGATGAATCGTGCTTGGGATGAGTGGGTCGATTCTGACAATGCGCCCGTTCGCTGTACTGTACAGGCGGGATTGATGAATCCTAATTGGAAGGTCGAGGTGAAGATTGTTGTAGCATTACCGTCAAAATAGAGCAGGATAGTACAAAATAGAGAGAGCCGATCTAAGGATAGACCGGCTCTCTTACTCTTAATTTACTTCATCCAATGATGATTAATAATTAATAATTAATTATTATTAATTTGGATTTATACCCTTTCGATTTACTCCTCCGAGGGTTTCTCCTCATCACTCTCCTTCTCTGTTTCGAGCGACTCTTCTGTTTCAACCGTTAAGTCTACTTCATCGATTTCAACCACATCAACAACATCGATCTCGAGATCTTCCTCATCTGTACTCATCTCATCGTCTGCATCATTCTCCTCGATACGAGACATACCGACAAGTGTATCGCCATCATCGAGACGAATGAGACGCACGCCTTGTGTATTTCGTCCTAAGATTGAGACTTCTGCAACAGAGGTTCTCACTAATACACCATTACAGGTAATGAGCATCACTTCATCATCTTCCTCAACAATGGAGGCTCCCACGATTTGACCATTTCGTTCTGAAGTCTGGATACCAATGACCCCTTTACCTCCGCGATTACGGCGAGCAAACTCTTCGATTAAGGTTCGTTTACCATAACCATTTTCTGTTGCAATAAGGACGACACCCTCTTCTACAGCAAGCATCATTGAGATGACATGTTGCCCTTCGACAAGTGTAATCCCTTTAACTCCACGAGATCCACGTCCTGTCGGTCGAACATCAGCCTCACTAAAGCGATTGACTAAACCGGTATTGGTAAAGAGCATAATGTCATTTTCACCATTGGTGATCTCGGTACCGATCAGTTCATCCCCTTCATCAAGGTTGACGGCAATTAAACCGCTTGAACGTTGGCTCTGGAAGTTAGAGAGAACGGTCTTCTTCACAACACCATATTTGGTCGCCATAAAGATGTAACGATCATCATCATAACTATCAACAGGAAGCATTGAGGTAATTCGTTCATCTGCCTCTAATGGAAGTAGATTGATAATAGGTCGACCACTTGCACCGCGTCCTGCTTCTGGAAGCTCAAAGACACGTAACCAGTAGACACGGCCATAAGAGGAGAAGCACATCAACTGTGCATGCGTGCTGACAACCATTAGATGTTCCACATCATCCTCATCTACTACGCGAGCTGCCGATTTACCACGACCGCCACGGCGTTGTGCACGATATTCATCAAGTTTTTGATATTTGATATACCCACGACGCGAGAGAGTTACTACAACATCTTCTTCGGCAATGAGATCTTCTAAGCTAATATCTTCAGCGGCTTCTCTAATCTCCGTGCGACGCTCATCACCAAATTCATCTCTAATCGCAATAAATTCCTCTTCAATAACATCACGAAGACGATCAGGATTGACTAAAATCTCGATCAATTCACGAATCGTATCTAAGAGTGTTTGATACTCTTCTAAAATTTTATCTTGCTCTAAACCTGTTAAGCGTTGAAGACGCATATCTAAGATCGCTTGCGCCTGCTCTTCAGAGAGCTGATAGGTGGTGCCAATAAGGCCGACACCTTCTAAACCATCTGGAGTTGTCTTCAATTCCGCTGCGCGTTCTAACATGGCAGAGACTTCACCTGGCGCCCATTGACGCGCTAACATTCGCTCTTTTGCTTCAGCACCTGTCGCCGATGTTCTGATCAGTTGAATCATCTCATCAATATTGGCAAGTGCTACTGTTAAACCCTCTAAAAGATGGGCTCTGCTACGTGCGCGTCTTAATTCAAAGATGGTTCGACGTGTGATCACTTCACGACGATGGAGAAGGAATGCTTCTAAAACCTGTTTAAGATTGAGTAATTTAGGTTGGCCACGATCGATTGCCACCATATTGATACCGAAGCTTGATTGTAGCGCAGTATGTTTATAGAGCTGATTGAGAACAACCTCCCCCATCTCGCCACGACGAAGTTCGATCACGATGCGCATCCCATCTTTATCCGATTCATCTCGTAGACCATCAGGGGCGATCCCTTCGATCACTTTTTCACGGTAGAGTTCAACAATACGTTCGATGAGGCGCGCTTTATTTACTTGGTAAGGGATCTCAGTGATGATAATGACATCACGATCACGCTTCTCATCATGCTCAATCTCTGCTCGTGCGCGAATGACAACACGGCCACGGCCTGTATGATATGCCTCGCGAATCCCACGTGTTCCATTAATAATGCCTGCCGTTGGGAAGTCAGGTGCCGGGATATATTCCATTAGCTGATCAATGGTTAGATCAGGATTATGTAAGAGTGCTAATGAAGCATTAATGGTTTCGGTAAGATTATGGGGGGGAATGTTTGTTGCCATTCCTACAGCAATTCCGGCAGAACCATTTACAAGTAAGTTGGGAATTCGGGTAGGTAGAACGGAGGGTTCAATCTCTGATTCATCATAGTTTGGAATAAAATCGACAGTCTCTTTTTCAATATCTTGAAGGAGTGTTTCGGCAATTTTACTCATGCGAATTTCGGTATAACGCATTGCTGCTGCTGAGTCACCATCGATTGAACCGAAGTTTCCTTGTCCATCAATCAACATATAGCGGAGAGAGAAATCTTGCGCCATACGTACGACAGAGTCATAGATCGCAGAGTCACCATGGGGGTGATATTTACCCATCACATCCCCGACAATACGGGCTGACTTTTTATAGGCTTTATTCCAGTGATTGTTCGTCTGATTCATTGAATGAAGTATGCGTCGATGCACCGGCTTCAATCCATCGCGAACATCGGGAAGAGCACGGCCGACGATAACACTCATGGCATAATCAAGGTAGGAGCTTTTCATCTCCTCTTCTAGGCTAATCGGGACAATCTCTTTGGCAAAATCACTCATTGAACCAACCTTTACTGAAAAACGATAGATAACTTAAAAACAACATGTAATTGTAACACATTTTGTTGATTAATTCGCCTGTTTCAGATAGAAATTAGCGCATTGAGCGAGAAAGAATAATTCCTGCTATCCCCCTACAGTAGAAAAATAATATTTAAAAATGGGAATATTTAGCGAATAATGCGCTATCTTTAAGAAAGTTGACTCGACTTTATGCGTTTTATTTCATCTTTCTTAACTTCTCATTAAATCTTCAAGTAAAGAATTTTGTCGAGGAAAGATGAAAAGCAGTAGCTCCCATGTGCCAAGCTGTGTTAATTGTAATAGAATGATTGACCCTGTTGATAGTCTATCTAATCTATCGGCTCTCAGTCGAGAATAGCGGATAAAGAACGGATAAAGAGCAGGGAAATAGCAGGTGGATAACAGATGAATAATGGAGAATAATCTCTAGATCGCTTTACTTCAGAAGGATAGTTGAGTGTTAAAGATTTATAGAAAGGGAATAGTTCTCCTGTTTGTGATGGGGCTTTTAGTAGGTTGCGGGCAAACAGGTGCGCTCTATATCGCAAAAAGCGAGGCAGAGCATAATGATGGACACTTTATGACAAGTTATAAAAAAGAGAAAGATGAAAATTGATCAGGTGCGTTTAACAGAGGTGGCGGAGGAGTTTCAGACGCCGGTTTATATCTATTCAGCAGAGAAAATTTTAGCAAACTATGATGCTTATCGCCGTGGATTTGGTGATTATCCTCATCTTATCTGCTATGCGGTAAAAGCGAATAGTAACTTATCGATCTTAAAACTATTAGCGGAAGCGGGGTCGGGCTTCGATATTGTCTCTCGTGGTGAGTTAAAACGCGTTTTAGCTGCCGGAGGCGATCCTAAAAAAGTGGTCTATTCAGGGGTCGGTAAACGAAATTGTGATTTAGAGTTTGCTCTTAATGCCGGCATTGGCTGCTTTAATGTAGAGTCGGTTGCAGAGGTCTATATGCTCAATAAAATTGCCGGCAAATTGGGAGTTAAAGCCCCCGTCTCATTAAGGATTAATCCCAATGTGGATGCTAAGACACATCCTTATATCTCAACAGGCCTTAAAGAGAATAAGTTTGGGATCAGCATGACAGATGCATTACCGATGTATCGTGAGATGGCGCGTATGCCCCATATCGATATTCAGGGAATCGATTTTCATATCGGCTCGCAACTGACAGAGATTGAACCTTATGCTGAAGCGCTCGATATTACGCTTGCCTTGATTGATGAACTCTCTGCATTAGGAATTCATCTAAAGCATCTCGATATGGGAGGCGGATTAGGGATTCGTTATGAAGATGAGACTTTAATCGATCCTGCAGAGTGGATCGATCAAGCGATCGAAAAGATTGGTGACCGCGACCTTAAAATATTGATTGAACCGGGTCGTTCTATAGTAGGGGATGCCGGCGTTTTAGTGACGCAGGTAATTCTTACTAAAGAGAATGAGGGGAAAAACTTTGCCGTGGTTGATGCCGCAATGAATGATCTGATTCGTCCAGCGCTCTATAGCTCATGGATGAATATTATTAATCTTGATGAGCGTGATGAAGGTGAGGTTAAAAATTATGATATTGTCGGTCCTATTTGTGAAACAGGTGATTTCTTAGGGAAGGATCGACAGCTCGCTTTAACATCGGGAGATTACTTAGCTATTACTCATGCTGGCGCGTATGGTTTTACGATGGCCTCTAACTATAATTCTCGTGGTCGAGCCGCAGAGGTATTATTAGTAGGAGATCAGGCGAAGCTGATTCGTAAAAGAGAGAGCGAAGAATCTCTCTATGCCGAAGAGTTGCAATATCTCTAGATATTAGTGATCGGCTAAAGGCGAATAAAATATTGATCAAGAGAGAAGAGAATAACTATGAAATCCCAATGTCCGTGCTGGACTTTGGGATTTTATCTTTAGCACAACTGAAACTGTTAGCAGAAACGTCAGTAGGAATATCAGTAGGAATAGGAACGCATGTTGAAATTATCAGATTATGATTACCATCTCCCCGAAGAGTTGATTGCTCAATTTCCACCGAAAGTGAGGGGTACTTCTCGGCTATTAGTCCCTTATCAAGGGGAGATTCGAGACCATAGCTTTGATGCTTTGGTTGAATATTTACGCCCCGGGGATCGTATTGTTATCAATAATACCCGTGTTTTACCTGCTCGACTCTTTGGGCAAAAAGAGACCGGCGGTAAGGTTGAAATTATGGTTGAACGCCTTTTAACAGAGACAGATGTCTTAGCGCAAATTAAAGCGAGCAAGGCATTAAAAGTTGGGCAAAAGGTTCTTATTGAGGGAGTACCTCGCTTAGAGATGGTCGAAAGAGATGAGAATTTCTTTCAACTACGAACGATCGATGGAAGCGCGATTGCACAACTGCTAGAAAGCTATGGGCATCTTCCTCTTCCTCCCTATATTACTCGCAGTGATGAAGAGCTAGATCAGTCTCGTTATCAGACGGTCTTTAATAAAGAGGAGGGTGCGGTTGCGGCACCGACTGCCGGACTTCACTTTACAGAGGAGTTGCTTGATCAACTGCGTCAAAAAGGGGTCGATATTACAGAGATTACGCTACATGTCGGTGCCGGGACGTTTCAGCCGATTCGAAGTGAAAATTTAGATGAGCATCAGATGCATAAAGAGTGGATCTCTGTACCGGAATCGGCAGTAGCAGAGATTAAAGCAACAAAAGCGTCGGGGAAAAGAGTGATTGCGATTGGCACGACAGCCGTGCGAGCATTAGAGAGCGCTGCTCTTTCAGGGGAGTTGCGCCCATTTGTGGGAGATACAGATATCTTTATTAAGCCGGGATTTGAGTTTAGAGTGATCGATGGACTTTTAACAAACTTTCATCTCCCTAAATCGACACTTTTGGTTCTTGTCTCAACCTTGATGGGGAAAAAACGTATCGAAGAGATCTATCAGCATGCGGTTAAATCGCAATACCGTTTCTTTAGTTACGGGGATAGTATGTTGTTAGTGCCGGAATTAGATCGAGCAAAGGAGTAGGATTATGGCGCAAGGTTTAACACGAGATGAAGTAAAGACTCTCTCGCTCTCCTCTTTAGGTGGGGCATTGGAGTTTTATGATTTTATAGTTTTTTTAACATTTGCCTCAACCTTAAGAGTGCTCTTTTTCCCGGCAGAATCAGAGTTAGTTGCTACGGTGATGACCTATCTTACCTATGCGATTGCTTATTTTGTTCGCCCACTAAGTGGTGTTGTGTTGGCCCATTTTGGCGATCTAATTGGCCGGAAGAAGGTCTTTATGTTCTCGCTCTTTATGATGGCGCTGCCGACACTTGCCATTGGCTTATTGCCGACCTACGAGTCCATCGGTTATTTTGCGCCGGCCCTTCTTCTTTTGATGCGAATATTACAAGGTGTTGCTTTAGGAGGGGAAGTTCCTAGTGCCCATGTCTTTGTTACAGAGCATGTTTCTCATGGACGCTTTGGTATCGCCAATAGTGCTATTGCCGCAGGTCTTACTTTTGGTGTCTTGATAGGTCATTTTGTCTCGACGATGATGAATATCACTTTTACCGCCTCTGAAACTTTAGCCTATGCCTGGCGAATTCCCTTTATTTTAGGGGGCGTTTTAGGATTATTAGCAGTCTATCTTCGTCGATACCTTAAAGAGACACCGGTTTTCTTAGAGATGCAGAAGCAGAAAGCATTACATGCCGGTACACCTATGAAAACGCTCTTAAAAGATTTTCGCCCACAACTCTTTATTGCCACATTGAGTACTTGGTTATTGATTGCCGGAGTTGTTTTAGTCCTGTTGGCACCTAATTTAATGAAGTCAGAAGTCTTTAATATTGAGGCCGGATTCGTTAATAAAGCGGCCCTAGTTGCCACTTTTATGAATATTGTGGGGAGTTTAGCAGCGGGCTTATTAGTTGATCGAATCGGTTTGAGAAAGACTCTTTTCGGTTTTGCATCCCTTCTTGCGATCACGAGCTATATCTTCTTTACCGCATTAGGCAGTAGTGATTTGACACAGGTCGGAATCCTTTATGCCATCGCCTCCTTCTTCTTAGGAATCGTTGCTTGTGTGCCGATGATTATCATTCGTCTCTTTCCGGCAGATGTGCGTTTAACCGGAATGGGCTTCTCATACAATATCGGTAATGCTGTATTTGCGGGTTTAACAACTTTTTTAGTCCCGGTAATAGCAGAACATTTCCATCCTATGTTTATTGCCTATTACATCCTCTTCTTATGTGCATTAGGAATCTTTTTAAGCCTCTATTTAGGTCGAGAGAGATTCAAGAGTTATCTCTAATAGATCTTCATAAGCTAGGGGAAGTTTTAAGATCGAATAGAGATCTGAGTCTTCAATGATCGACAGCAGATTGTAACAGCAGGTCATTGTAGGATGAAAAAGAGAAAGGAGCATATTGAAAGATACGCTCCCTCTCTATTTAACTATGAATATAGGAGAAATATCCTATATTCAATATCCAGATATATTTGTGGTTAGAGTAGTGCTTCCGGTGATTCTGGGAGAATCTGTCCACCATCGATAATGATGGTTTGTCCTGTAATATATTTAGCTTCTTTCGATGCCAGAAAAGCTGCGGCATAACCGATATCTTTAGGTTCTCCTAATGTATGTGTCGGGATTGTCGCACGCATCTGATTGAGATAAGTCTCCCCTTGTGCTTCGAGTCCCTCCGTTAAGATATTGCCGGGTAGAACCGCATTCACTGTAATGCCAAAGCGAGCATATTCGAGAGCAGCGCTACGCATAAATCCTAATTGAGCCGCCTTAGATGCTCCATAATGGCTCCAACCGGGGAATCCCGTAATATTTCCTGTAATAGATGATGTAATAATCACGCGGCCATAACCTTGATTTTTCATCACTCTAAGGGCTGCTTGGACAATAAAGAAGGTTCCTTTGACATTGACCTCTTGCATAAAGTCCCAATCTTTCTCTGTCATCTCTTCGATAGTCGCTTGTGGAAAGATGCCGGTATTGGAGCAGAGAATATCGAGTCTGCCATATCTCTCGGCCACCTCTTCGATACGCGTTTGGCAGAGTGCCTGATCCGTAACATCTAACGCGACAAAGTCACAGCCTAATTCTTTTGCTGTCTGATTGCCGGCAGTAGTATCAATATCTGCAATAATAACGGTTGCCCCAGCTTCAATCAGCGCCTCAACAATACCGCGTCCGATACCTTTTGCACCACCTGTCACCATTGCGATCTGTTTATCTAATGAAAACATCGTAACTCCTTTGCTTAAGCAGAGATCTTAAGTAGAAAGATAAGAGTGGGAATCTTGGTAGATAATCCTTACTATCTACAATTTACTTTGATGATGGATTCCCAGTTAGAAAGATGGATCTCAATACTTCATCTCTCAGCACTCTTTTCATCACATAACATCATATATGAAATCATCATACAAGAAATGGGGTAGGTTGAGGGGTTATTAAAATAATTATTCCAATCGTTATTCAAATTATTATTTCAGTCACTGTTTTAATGTTTATTAATATTAGTTTTAAGAAAACAGATGTAAAAGCGGCATAAAAGAAGATATAAAGCGGATATGAAAATGGACATAAACTAATATCCATCATTCCATCATTCCATCATTCCATCATTCCATCATTCCATCATTCCATCATTCCATCATTTTATTACAAATCTATTGTGCACCTATTTATCTACGCTATTTATAAAATAGTGATGCGTTCATCTATATCTTTTTAAAAGGCCTACACAAGTTCCCCGTAAGCTTTTAATAAGTTTTGTATAAATTGACTGATCTACTTATAAGCTCTTATTATCTTTGATACTCTCTATCTTTTAGATAAGAGATGACTATCACATCTAACAGCCCATTTTAGCGAGGCTTCCTACTTCTATTTTAAATAAGATTTGGCTTTAAAGGCGCCTTGTGGAACAATAGAGCTGATATTTTAATTTTTAGATAAAGGCACAAAATGATAGACAATGATGGCTTTCGGGCAAACGTTGGAATCATATTGTGTAATCAAAATCAGCAGTTATTCTGGGGTCATCGCATCGGTCAATTAGATGCTTGGCAATTTCCACAAGGGGGAATTGATCCAAATGAGACACCGGAAGAGGCCATGTATAGAGAGCTTTATGAGGAAGTTGGATTACGCCCTGAACATATTAAAATTTTAGGTAGAACAGATCGGTGGTTACGTTATCGTTTACCCCACAATTTGATTCGCCGAAATCATATGAATGAGAGAACATGTATCGGCCAAAAGCAGGTCTGGTTTATGCTCGAATTTATCGGTGAGGAAGCGGATTTTAATCTGAATGCGGCGGACCATCCCGAGTTTGATCACTATAAGTGGGTTGATTATTGGTTACCATTGCGCGATGTGATTCATTTTAAACGTAAAGTTTATGATAAAGCGCTAACAGAGCTTGCCCCTTTGATTTTTGAAAGAACGGTTCCTAAAAAACCTAAAGATTTACGCTCACGAAGACGTCATTCCCTCTTTAGAATGCACTCTCGCAAGCAGACTTTCAAAGAGCGAAATGGAGAGAAGAGAATCTCTTTTGAAGAGCGACATATAGAGCAACACATTATTATTGAGAAAAGCACGTATTAGACGTGCTTTTTTTATATCACTATTTTCACTATTTATAATGGTGACTTTTAGGGACTTTCCGAGGCTTCTAGAGCTCTTTTTAATGCTCAATCCAGCCTTCATTTTGTTCAATTCGGTAGGTGAAATAGATCATAATAATACCTCGTAACAGCATAAAGAGGAGGAATGAGAGCCATAATCCATCATTGCCAAAGGGGGTTAGTAGAATACCGATCGGTAAAGCGATTATAAAAGCGCCTATCATTGCATTGCGCATCTCTTTTGCACGCGTTGCGCCGATAAAGAGGCCATCTAGAAGATAACTCCAAACACTAATTAAGGGGAGGAGTGTTAGATAAGGAATTAGCGGGTAAGCGCTCTCTCGGACAGTATCGATATTGGAGATCAGGTTGATAAATTGATCTCCCCATAATAGAAAGAGAAAGAAGAAGAGTAGTGTGATTATTAATGCCCAGCCACCGGCGATTACCATGACAGATTGTAATTGGTCTCGGCTTTTTTCACCAATTGCTCGGCCTGTTAATGCTTCGATAGCATGAGCAAATCCATCTAAGAGATAGGAGAGAATAAAGAGACCATTGAGAATAATCATATTTGCGGCAACAATATCACCGCCAAGCCGGGAGCCTTGTAGTGTTACTAAAAAGAAGGCAAGTTGTAGTGTTAAGCTACGAATAAAGATATCCCGATTAACAAAGATTAGAGGTTGCCAATTTTGCCATTTTTTTAGTGGTGAAAATCTCCAATGACCACGGTTTTTCAGTAATATTTTAGGAAGGATTGCCAAACCGACAAAGAGACCAAAATATTCAGAGATAACCGCTGCTTTTGCAACGCCTGTAATACCAAGATTCAGTTTTAAGATAAAGAGTAATGTTAAAAGAATATTGAGGATATTAGTGGCTAATAACATATAGAAGGGAATACGTGCATTTTGCATGCCTAAAAACCAACCTATCAGCGCAAAGTTGATTAAAGCTGCGGGAGCTCCCATTAAACGCCATGCAAAAAATTGAGAAGCACCATTATAGAGTTCAGGTTCAGGATTGATAATTGAAAATGCGAGTGTTGTAATCGGGAAGGCTAGAAGTAGTAGGACAAGGGCTAAGAGAAGCGCTAAGAGAATACCTTGAATGAGGATTAGTCGAATCATTCCCCCATTTTTATGGCCATAAGCCTGTGCGGTAAAGCCCGTTGTTCCCATGCGTAGAAAGTTTAAGATAGCGATTAGAAAGAGATAGATACTGCTACCAATACCGACACTTGCCATCTGATTTGCATCATTCAGATGACCTACAATCATGGTATCAACTGTCCCTACCAGCGGGACAGAGATGTTTGAAAGGATCATCGGGAGCGTTAAAGCCCAAACTCGGCGATGAATGGTAAGGTTATTCCAAGCTAAGAGGAGGTTTTTTCCCATATTTTATCGGCTCTTATAATCGACATCATTACTAGTGCGATGTTTATTGAAGTTTATTTTTGAAAAAAATTTGAAAAAGATATTAAAATTTTCTGAGATGTGGTGCGCTGGATTGAAAAAGGAATCTTATCAGAGAATCTATTAGGACGCTGAAGAGGGAGTTCTAAAACCGGTTAATCATTGCTCATTTATTAATCAAAATGAAGAAAAAGAGGGGGGACAGACTTGAAACCCTTTTTATTGACCCCATCAATTAAGACGTAACTCAGGCTGGACCTTATAAATAAGCCTCTGCTAGGGCAAGTGAGATAAGGTTTCTGATAATAACAATTGATAAAACATCATATGGAGCGTTAATTGACTCACTTTTAAGGTAGCAATTAACAATCATTTAATGAATCTTTTAATGAGGAATAAACTATGAAATTACGTCCTTTACATGACAGAGTAATCATCAAACGTGAAGAAGAAGAGCTTAAAACTGCAGGTGGTATCGTTCTTCCAGGAACAGCTACAGAGAAGCCTTCACGCGGTGTCGTTCTTGCTGTAGGTAACGGTAAGGTATTGGCAAGTGGTGAAGTAAAGACTTTAGATGTCAAAGTTGGGGATAAAGTTCTTTTTGGTAAATTCTCAGGTTCTGAAGTAGAGGTAGCAGGCGAAGAGCTACTCGTTATGCGTGAAGATGAGATCATGGCGGTTATCGAGGGTTAATAGCTTATAACGTAGATGAGACTCTATTTACATAGATATAGAGATGATGTTCTTATCACTTATTAGATTAATTCAACCTCTAACTGATCATAGTTAACAGATCAAACTAACAGATCAAAGTTATAGAAGAATTTAAACATAGAAGGAATTAATAGATATGGCTAAAGAAGTACGTTTTGGTGAAGACGCTCGTAAAAAGATGGTTGCTGGTATTAATACCTTAGCAAACGCAGTAAAAGTAACGCTTGGCCCTAAAGGTCGTAACGTTGTTTTAGATAAGAGCTTTGGTGCACCTGTTGTAACAAAAGATGGTGTTTCTGTTGCGCGTGAAATTGAACTTGAAGATAAGTTCGAAAATATGGGTGCACAGATGGTTCGTGAAGTCTCTTCAAGAACTGCAGATACAGCTGGAGATGGTACAACTACAGCAACTGTTTTAGCACAAGCGATTGTTCGCGAAGGGATGAAAGCAGTTGCTGCAGGTATGAACCCAATGGATATCAAACGTGGTATCGATAAAGCAGTAGCAGCCGCGGTTGAAGAGCTTCGTAATATCTCTAAACCATGCGAAGATGATAAGTCAATTGCTCAAGTCGGTACGATTTCTGCAAACTCGGATGCGGAAATTGGTGAAATTATCGCAAAAGCAATGCAGAAAGTAGGTAAAGAGGGTGTTATCACTGTTGAAGAGGGTTCTGGTTTAGAGAACTCACTTGAGACTGTAGAAGGTATGCAGTTTGATCGCGGTTATCTCTCTCCTTACTTCATCAATAATCAAGAATCGATGGCTGCTGAATTAGAAGACCCATTTGTTCTTCTCTGCGATAAGAAGATTGGTAACATCCGTGAGATGATCACTATCTTAGAAGAAGTTGCAAAAGCAGGTCGTCCTCTCTTAATCATTGCAGAAGATGTTGAAGGTGAAGCTTTAGCAACACTCGTAATCAACAACATGCGTGGTATTGTGAAGGTTGCCGCTGTTAAAGCTCCAGGTTTTGGTGATCGCCGTAAAGCGATGCTTGAAGATATTGCTGTATTAACAGGTGGTACTGTAATCTCTGAAGAGATCGGTATGAGCTTAGAAAAAGCAACAGTAGCTGATCTTGGTATCGCAAAACGTGTTGTAGTTGATAAAGACACGACAACAATTGTTGATGGTAATGGAGATAAGGCTACGATCGATGCGCGCGTTGCTCAAATTCAGCAACAAATTGTTGAAGCGACATCAGATTATGATAAAGAGAAGCTTCAAGAGCGTGTAGCTAAGCTTGCAGGTGGTGTTGCTGTTATCCAAGTAGGTGCTGCAACTGAAGTTGAGATGAAAGAGAAGAAAGTACGTGTAGAAGATGCGCTTCATGCAACACGTGCAGCCGTAGAAGAGGGTATCGTCCCTGGTGGTGGTGTTGCTCTTGTTCGTGCATTAACGCGTATTGCTGAGCTTAAAGGTGATAACGATGAGCAGGATGCGGGTATTCGCGTAGCACTTAGAGCGATGGAAGAACCTCTCCGTCAAATCGTTACAAATGCTGGTGAGCCAGCGGATGTTGTTCTTAATGCGGTTAAAGAGGGTAAGACAGATTCCTTCGGTTATAACGCAGCAACAGGCGAATATGGCGATATGGTTGAGATGGGTATTCTGGATCCAACAAAAGTTACTCGCTCAGCAATTCAAAATGCAGCATCAGTTGCTTCCTTAATCATCACAACTGAGTGCATGATTGCAGATCTACCAAAGAAAGATGGCGGTATGCCTGATATGGGTGGTATGGGCGGCATGGGTGGAATGCCTGGCATGATGTAATATCACTCTAATCATCCCTTTCTTATTCGGGATAGATTAAAAAATAAGAGTTGTTTAAGAAGAAGGGTCACACAATGTGTGGCCCTTTTTATTGCCTTTATATTTATTGATGTGGAATATTATGAGATAAATAGAATCTTTATAAGAAGATTGTTTTTGTTATGAGGTTGTGATTTTTGGTTTAGATATCAGAAATTGTTATCTCTATGGAGGAAATTAAATGGATAGAGATAGTGTTGAAAGATACAAAATATAAATAATGATAAAATTTACATCTTTTTAATACATTGAATATAGAGCTTATTATTTTATTTTTAAATAAAGGGCGATGAGAAAAAGAGTTCCAATGCCATATTTAATAACATTTTATATATTTATAAAAATATCTATATCTTTATGGAGGCAATCATATTTTTCTTTTATAAAGGGCTTTTCAGAATAATATTGCATTAATAGTAAATTATTGACATAAATTGATCTTTTATTTATCATTTACGAAGATATTTCATCAATTAGAGGTAATTGTGACTTTGGTCAACTTCTTGTAGCGCAATATGTGTATTGGTATATGTTAAAAAAAGTTAAACGTTAGGCTGCTTTGATACTGATCGTTAGATTCACTTAATCTTGATGAAATAATTGATTAATAATTGAGAGAAATTATAGAAATATATGACAGCTATGTTTAAATTATCGCTCTTAGTCGTTGGGGTCTCTTTAGGGATTACAGCTTGTGCAACACAGCAATATTCGACTCCTAAAGATTTGCGTTTCCAAGATAATAGCAATGGGAGAAATCAGGTTCTCCATGTAGAGCGAGATGAAAAGCTTTGCAATGACGATACATTGGAGAATCAAAAGTGCCCAATCAATCTCTATATAGATAATTTTTTAGCGGGGAGTTTTTACGCTAATAACCGTGCGACTTACTACTTAAAGCCGGAGCTATATAGTTTTAAAGTAAAAAACTGTACTACAGAAGAGTGTAAAACTTGTGATATCGATTTGCGTGTCGATCAGTTAACGGACAGAAAGTTCACGTTAACAGTAGATATGCTCGGAAAGCCTTTTATTGTTAATTCCGGAAAACCCCTCTTGTGCCAATAGTACTTCCAGTTCTCTTTCTTTAAATTTTATTCAACTTTTCTTCCGATATCTGATCCCATTTTTTAATTTTGATAGCCATTAAATGATGCCGCAAATAGATTATTTGTCCTCGGTGGCTATTGTGGATCTTAAAAGAAAATAATATAGCCTTAGGTAAATAAATAGATGATCAATTTTATTGTAGTTGAAAAAGACTCACTAGATAAATCAGTAGTTAGCTCAGCTCATTTAACTCTTTCTGAGCCCTCTATTGTACATACAAAAATGAGTCGTGATGACGTTGCTGAGTTTGTCCGTGATGGGAATAATCTCCTTCTTAAACTTAAAAATGGCAAAGTCATTGTTATTGAGAACTTCTTTGTTAAGCAAGATGATGTGGCTTCAGATCTTGTTTTTGAAGAGGATGATTGTTTTCTTTTCTGGTTTGATGGAACGTCTGGATTTAGTGAAATTTCAGGACTTGAAGCGCTCCTTCCTGCTGCGGGAAGTAGTGAGTTAGGTGCGCTATTCCCTTGGTTAGTTGGTGTTGGTCTTGGCGGTGGTGTTATTGCTGCATCTAATGGTGGTAATAGTGGGGGTTCTCTGAGTTCTACTCCAAATGGTGAAATTGCTGTCACTGTAAATGAGGAAGGTAAAATTACCGGTAGCACCAAGAATTTAGAGCCTGGTAGCGAAGTGACTTTAACTATCGAAGGCACCGGTAAAGATGGCGAGCCATTAACACAAGAGATTACGACGACTGTTAGTAAAGATGGTAGCTACAATGCAGAAGTGCCGGCAGATTTTGTCGATGGTGATCTTGAAGTGACGGCAAAGACCTTTGACCGCAATGGCAATTTAGTGACTGATCAAGATGACTTAACGAAAACCGATCAAGATGAGAATCCTGAAACGCCAGTACAGGGTGGATTAGATCGTACCCCGGGTGATATCGAAGTTAAAGTTGATGATAAAGGTAAAATTACGGGAACAACAACAGATGTTGAGCCTGGTAGCCAAGTGACTTTAACCATTCAAGGCACCGGCAAAGATGGCGAGCCATTAACGCAAGAGATTACGACGACTGTTAGTAAAGATGGTAGCTACAATGCAGAAGTGCCGGCAGATTTTGTCGATGGTGATCTTGAAGTGACAGCAAAGACCTTTGATCGCAATGGTAATTTTATTGATGATGAGGACTCTTTAGGTGGGCAGAGTAATATTTTCATCCCTGGACATGGCACAGGTCCTCGTGAACCCGAGCAGAGTGGTTTAGATCGTACTGATGGAAAGATCGAAGTAACTATCGATAGAGATAACAATCAATTTGTAGGAATTACTGAAGATGTTGCATCAGGAAATGTTGTTGTTTTAGTTGTTAAGGGGCAAGATAGCCATGGTGAGCCATTAACACAATATCTTAATACGACCGTCAAAGCCGATGGTAGTTATGAGATTGAGATTCCGATGGAGTTTGCGGATGGAGATCTTCAGGTTAATGCATCAACCACAGATCGTAATGGTAATGTAGTGACTGACTACGATACTGCAACGATAGATAGAGTGAATGGAGATATTGAGGTTGAAGTTGACGATCAAGGTGTAATCACGGGAACAACAACAGATGTTGAGCCTGGTAGTCAAGTGACTTTAACCATTCAAGGCACCGGTAAAGATGGTGAGCCATTAACGCAAGAGGTTATGACGACTGTTAATAAAGATGGCAGTTACAATGCCGAAGTGCCGGTAGATTTTGTCGATGGTGATCTTGAAGTGACGGCAACGACCTTTGATCGCAACGGTAATCAGGTGACTGATCAAGATGATTTAACGAAAATCGATCATGATGAGAATCCTGAAACGCCAGTGCAAGGTGGTTTAGATCGTACTCCAGGTGATATCGAAGTTAAAGTTGATGCTAAAGGTAAAATTACGGGAACGACCACAGATGTTGAGCCTGGTAGTCAAGTGACCTTAACCATTCAAGGTACCGGCAAAGATGGCGAGCCATTAACGCAAGAGATTACGACGACTGTTAATAAAGATGGCAGTTACAATGCCGAAGTGCCGGCAGATTTTGTCGATGGTGAGCTTGAAGTGACGGCAACGACATTTGATCGCAATGGTAATTTAGTGACTGATCAAGATGATTTAACGAAAATCGATCATGATGAGAATCCTGAAACGCCAGTGCAAGGTGGTTTAGATCGTACTCCTGGTGATATCGAAGTTGAAGTTGATGTTAAAGGTAAAATT